>DATIDO010000695.1:0-13768 GCA_035456245.1 Polyangiaceae bacterium | reverse complement strand
AACACGGGACGGCCATCATCTCGGCCGCGGCCCTGCGGAACGCGTGTTTCTTGCAGGAAAAGTCGGTCGAAGAGGTGCGCGTGACCTGCATCGGTGCGGGCGCCGCGGCCACCAGCTGCATGCGCATGTGGACGCGGCTCGGTGTGCCCCACGCCAACATCACCATGGTCGACAACATCGGCGTGCTCCACGTCGATCGGCCCGATCTCGACGAGTTCCGGGCCGAGTTCGCGCGCCCCCGCACCGATGGCCGCCGCACACTGGCCGAGGCGATCGTCGACGCGGACGTGCTGATCGGCCTGAGCGCGGGCGGCATCGTCACCGAGGAGATGGTCAAGACCATGGCCAAGCGCCCCATCATCTTCGCCCTGGCCAACCCGGATCCCGAGATCGACTACGAGTCGGCCCAGCGCGCTCGGCCCGACGCCATCGTCGCTACCGGTCGCAGCGACTTCCCCAACCAAGTCAACAACGTACTGGGCTTCCCCTACATCTTCCGCGGCGCCCTGGACGTCCGTGCCAGTGAAATCAGCGAGGAAATGAAGGTGGCCGCTGCCGAGGCCATCGCCACGCTGGCCCGCCAAGACGTCCCCGACGACGTGCTGCGCGCCTACAACAAGAAGAACCTGTCCTTCGGCCGCGAGTACATCATCCCCAAGCCGTTCGACAGCCGGGTGCTCTTCTGGGTGGCACCGGCGGTGGCCCAGGCCGCCATGGACTCCGGGGTCGCCCGAAGTCGCATCGACATCGACGCCTACCGCGAGTCCCTCTACCGCAAGCTGTCACCGGCGCGTCGCGTGCTGTGGCACATCACCTCGGCGGCCAAGAGTCAGCCGAAGCGCATCGTCTTTCCCGAAGGCGACCACGACAACATCCTGCGGGCAGCGCGTCGCGTGAAGGACGCCGGCATCGCTCACCCGGTGCTGCTCGGCAAGCCGGACGTGATTGCGCAGAAGGCCCAGGCGGCTGGCCTCTCGCTCGATGGCATCGTGGTCATCAACCCCCGCAGCAGCAAACAGCTGGATGCCTACGCGGACTCCTATTTCCGCATGCGCGGGCGCAAAGGTGTCACCGCCTTGGCCGCGCACCGGGAGCTGCGCCAATCACCGACTACCTTCGCCATGATGATGCTCGAGTCGGGCGACGCCGACGGCGTCGTGGCTGGCGCACGGCAGGACTATCCGGCGACGATTCGCCCCGCGCTGCGCATCATCGGCGTGCGCAACGACGTGAAGAGCGCGTGCGGTATGTACATGGTGGTGACCAAGCAGAACGTGCATTTCTTGGCCGACACCACCATCAACATCGATCCCGACGCCGAGACGCTGGCCGAGATCGCGCTGCTGGCGGCCGAGCGGGTCACCGAGTTGGGCATCGTGCCGCGAGTGGCCATGCTGTCGTTCTCCAACTTCGGCGACGCCCCGCACCCGGCGTCCAGGAAGGTCGCCGAGGCGACGCGTATCGTGAAAGCTCGTCGACCGGATTTGATGATCGACGGCGAGATGCAGGCGAACCTCGCGCTCGACCCCGAGGATCGCAAGGCTTACCCGTTCAGCACCTTGGTAGGTCCAGCCAACGTGCTGGTCTTTCCCAACCTCGACGCCGGTAACGCCGCCTACAAGCTGCTCTCGGTGGCCGGCGGCGCCGACGTGATCGGGCCCATGCTGCTCGGTATGCGCAAGCCCGTCAGCGTTCTGCAGCAGAACGCTTCGGTCGACGCCATCGTGCACATGACGGCCATCACGGTCAGTCAGGCCAGTGGCGAAGCCCTGAACGGGGCGAGCGAGCGGCCGAGCGCGGACTGAGGCGAATGGCGGGCCGCTGCCTACGAATGGGCGGCCCGCTGCCTGCAAGCTGCCTGCGAGCGGCTGCCTACGAACAGGCACCCGCTGCCTTCACGAACGGGCTGCCTGCGCGCTACTTCAGAGGGAGAAACCGATGGTGATCTCGGGGTAGACCTGCGTGTCGTCGTAGAACAGGTTGTTGTTCACGAGCTGCTCGACGACCAGGCCGCCACCGAAATACACGTGGGGGTTCACCACGAAGTAGACGCCGACGCGTCCACCGATCGAGTCCGAGTCGGCGCTGGGGGCGTCGACGAAGTAGTGGCGATAGAACGCGCCAACGTAGGGCTTCACGTCGCGCAGCTGGTGGAAGACGTAGCGGACGCCGGGCGTGACGGTGGCAATGAACGGATCGCCGATCAGCCAGAAGTTGGCGTCGGCGTGTACCTCCAAGCCATCGAGTACGTAGTAGCCAGCGCCGCCTCCCAGCATGAGCCAGTCGGTCGTGGAGCCCTGGGCCCAGCCGAGCATCACGCTGAGGCGAATGCTGCCTCGATCGAAGGGCGAGGGCGGCTCCAAATCGGTGAGCGCCTGGAGATCCTGCTCCTCGCGGGTTTGCGTGATGGGATCTTCCTCGGGAGTCGACTCTGCGACGGGCGGAGGTTCTTCGGCGGCAGGGGCGACGACGGCCGGAGGGGCCTGTTCTCCTGCTGCGGGCTCGGCCGGTGCAGCCGCATCGCTGGCTCCGCTCGTACCGCTCGTCCCACTGGAGGCGGCTCCAGCGCTGGAAGTACCGACCGCCGCCGTCCCGGAGGTGGAGGCACCAGCGGCCGAAGTCCCGCTGCTCGCAGGGGCCGTTTGGGCCCAGGCCTCACCCGCCATGGTCGGCAGAATGCTGAGGGTCGAGAGGGCCAGGAGCAGGGCAGTCCGCATGCGATTCACGGTAGCGGGGTCCAGCCGGCGCAGCCAGATCCGGCGGCGTGGCGCGCCGAAATGGTCACGCTTGCCGTGGGCGGGGTCGATGGCATGCTCCGCCGACCATGACCAGCAAGGGTGATTTCGCGTCTCTGTTCGAGGTTTCTGCTTCGGGCGGCGGCGGTCGACAGAGCGTGCCGCGGCTCACTGCAGGGCAGCGCGTCGAGGGTACGGTGATTGGCATTTCCGGCGGGCTCGTGCTGGTCGATGTGGGCGTCATGGGAGACGGCAAGCTCGACGTGCTCGAGCTGGAAGGTCGCGAGATCAAGGTCGGCGACAAGATCCGCGCTTTGGTGAAGATCCCCCACGCCAGCGGCCCCGAGCTGACGCTGTCGCTCGGCCGTGGCGGCACCAGTATCGACACCCACACGCTCGAGCTGGCGCTGCAGGGCAAGACCCCCCTGACGGGCAACGTGACGGCCGCGGTGAAGGGCGGATTCTCCGTCGATCTGGCCGGCACGCGCGCCTTCTGCCCCATCTCCCAGATCGATCTGGGGTACGTGACCGAGCCGGCCCAGTACGTGGGTCAGACGCTCGAGTTCTTGGTCATCGAGGTCAAGGAGGGCGGTCGCAACGTGATCGTCTCCCGCAAGCAGCTTCTCGAAGAGCAGCGTCGCAATCAGGCGGACGAGCTGGCTTCGTCGATCGAGGTGGGCTCGACCGTGCAAGGTCGCGTGAAGAGCACGAGCAAGCACGGCGCGGTGCTCGACCTCGGTGGCTTGGATGGCTTCGTGCACATCTCGGAGTTGGCCCAGCGCCGCGTCGAGAAGGCCGAAGACGTCGTCCAGGTGGGTGAGGAAGTCTCTGCCAAGGTTCTGTCGGTCGAGCGCACCGAGCGCGGGCTGAGCGTGAAGGTGTCGCTCAAGGCGCTCTCCAGCGCGGTCGCGACCAAGGCGCCCGCCGTCGAGGTGGACGAGATCCTGGACGGCAAGGTGGCCCGCCACGTGCCGAACGGCGTCATCGTTTCGACGGAGAAGGGCGAGGGCCTGGTGCCGACCCGCGAGTTGGCGCTGGCGCCGGGCGCCGACTTCAAGCGGAGCTACCCCGTGGGTCACGACCTGCGTGTCGTCGTGGTTCACAGGGACCAGCAGAGCGGCAAGCTGCGTCTCAGCGTGGGGCGCGTCGCCGAGGTCGAGGAGCGCCAGAACTACCGGTCCTTCCATCGGGAAGCGCCGGCCGCATCCGGGGGAATGGGAAGCCTGGGTGCCTTGTTGGCCGAGAAGTTGGGGGGCAAGCTGGGTGTGCCGGCAGCTCGGCCCAGCGGATCCTCGCGAAAGAAGTAAAAAAGAATGGGAAGCTCGAAGCTCTGCACCCTCCACTGTCGGGCCAACGCACCTTTGCTCACCCCAGGTGAGCTTTCGCTGATGCACAGTGAGGTGGGGAGCTGGCAGGTCGACGAACGGGGGCGCCTGGCCAAGGCGTTTCCCCTTCCCAATTTCGCCGACGCGCTCGCCCTGGCCAACCGCATTGGCGTCGTGGCCGAGGCCGAGGACCATCACCCCGAGCTCACGGTCGCCTGGGGCTCCCTGCGTGTGGTGACCTGGACGCATTCGGCGGGCGGTCTGAGCGCCAACGACTTCATCCTGGCTGCTCGTATCGACGAGCTGTGAGTCGGGTCCAGCGCCTTTCGGCAGCCTGAACTCGAGTCGCAGCCGCGCTCGGCGCTGGCGGCGGTCGCTCCCTTGCCTTAGGAATGGGGAGCGAGATGGGCGGAGAACCAAGACTGCTCCTGATTTACGCGCATCCGTACCCGGAGCGCTCCAGGGCCGGGCACACGATGATCGCGGCGCTCGAAGATCTGCCGGGTGTTCGGATCCGTGCCCTCTACGATCTCTACCCGTCGTTCGACATCGACGTAGAGGCCGAGCAGCAGGCGCTCACGGAGGCGCGCGGGCTGATCTGGCAGCATCCCATCTACTGGTACTCGCCGCCCGCCTTGCTCAAGCAGTGGTTCGAGAAGGTGCTGGTGCGCGGCTTCGCCTACGGCCCCGGCGGTACGGCGCTCCATGGCAAGGAGTGCCTGTGGGCGCCGACCACGGGCGGGCCTTTCGATTCCTACCGGCCTGGCGCGCTGCACGGGCGGCCCTTCGCCGACTACGTGCCGGTCGTTGAACAGACGGCGCGCTTTTGCGGCATGGGCTGGCGTGAACCGTTCGTCGTGCACGGCTCACACCAGGTGACCCAGACTCAGCTGGAGCGACTTGCGCTGGACTACCGAGAGCGCGTCGAGAAGTGGCTGGCCGAGCTGGAGCGCACGGATGGCCCGGCGCGTACGAACGGTCCGCGGCGGACCGAAGACGAAGAGGCGGCGCCGTGAGCACGGGCGGGACTGCGCTCTCCGACGTGCTGGTGTACCTGGCCGCGGCGACGGTCTGTGTGCCGCTCGCCAGCCGGCTGAAGCTCGGCTCGGTGCTCGGCTACCTGGCGGCTGGCTGCGTGATTGGACCGTTCGGCCTGCGGCTGGTCTCCGATCCCGAAGCCACGCTCCATTTCTCCGAGATTGGCGTGGTGCTGATGCTCTTCATCATCGGCCTGGAGCTCGATCCTCGGCATCTGTGGGCGCTGCGCCGCCCCGTCTTCGGGGGCGGCGGCTTGCAGCTGCTGGGATGCGGGCTGCCGATCTTCGCTGCCGCTTGGGCGCTGGGGTTGCCGTGGCAAGGTGCGCTGGTGGTGGGCCTGACGCTGGGCCTGTCGTCGACAGCCGTCGTGCTGCAGACCATGTCGGAGCGGAATCTGACGCAGTCGGGGATGGGCCGGCTGTCGTTCTCCATCCTGCTGTTTCAGGACATCGCTGCCATTCCGCTCTTGGCGCTGGTGCCGCTCTTGGCGGCCAATGGCGCGGCGGGAACGGGCGCGTCGTGGTGGGGCGCGGGCAAGGTCTTGCTCGCGCTGGCTGCCGTCTTCGTGATTGGGCGCTTCCTCACCCGTCCGCTGCTGCGCTTGTTGGCGATCACCGGCCTGCGGGAGGTGTTCACGGCCTTCACGCTGCTCTTGGTGCTCGGGGTGGCGCTGCTCATGTCGAGCGTGGGCATTTCCATGGCGCTCGGTGCCTTCCTGGCCGGCGTGCTGTTGGCTGGTTCGGAGTACCGACACGCTCTGGAGAGCGACATCGAGCCCTTCAAGGGCCTGCTGCTCGGGCTGTTCTTCATCGCCGTCGGCATGAGCATCGATTTCGCGCTCATCCGCACGAACCCGCTGCTGGTCGTGAGCCTGCTGTTCGGGTTCCAGGCGCTCAAGGGCCTGGCGCTCTGGCTGGTGTCCTTCCGGCTGGGTGTGCCGGCGAAGCAGCGCTGGCTGTTTTCGGCGCTCCTCGTCCAGGGCGGCGAGTTCGCCTTCGTGGTCTTCGGGCTGGCGCGCAACACCCCGCTCCTGCCCGGTAGCCTCGACCGGTTGCTCACGCTGACGGTGGCGCTGTCCATGGCGCTCACGCCCGCCTGGCTCATCCTGCATGCGCGCTTCCTCGAGGGCGAAGGGAGCCAGCCCGAGCAGGAGGACGACTTCGAGGACGAGGACGCCGCGGTGATCATCGCTGGCTTCGGGCGCTTCGGGCAGATCGTAGGCCGTTTGCTGTTCGCCAGTGGCATTCGCGCCACCGTCCTCGATCACGATCCGGAGACGATCGAGGCGCTCGCTCATTTCGGCTTCAAGATCCACTATGGCGACGCCACTCGACTCGATCTGTTGGAGGTGGCGGGGGCGGCCCGGGCGCGCGTCCTGGTCGTTGCGCTGGACGAGCAAGAGGCGGCTCTCCGTCTGGTCGACGCTGCGCAGGAGCACTTCCCCCGCCTGAAGATCGTGGCGCGGGCGCGCGACGTGGGGCACTACCAGGAGCTGCGGCGACGCGGGGTTCGGGTGGTCGAGCGCGAGACCTTCGAGTCGGCGGTTGCCATCGGTCGGCGCACCTTGGTCGAGCTGGGGGTCGGTCCGTTCGACGCGCAGGAGCGCGCCAACGCTTTCCGTCGCCACAACCTGACGAGCCTGGAGGCGATGCTACCGCACTGGGACGACGTCGAACGTCGGCGCAGCATGGCCGTGTCGGCCCGCGAGCAGTTCGAACAGCAGATGAGTCAGGACCGCGTCGAGCTGCTTCGTCACGGCTACCGCGCTTGGCACGGCGACGACTCGGACGAAGAGGAGCGGCCCGAAGACGAGCGACGGGCCGCCGGCTCGTGAGGCTCAGTAGCGCGGGACGTTCGGATCCACTTCGAGAGACCAGGCGTCGATGCCGCCGGTCAGGTTGAACACCTGACGGAAGCCTCGGGCCACGAACTGCTCGGCGGCGCGCTGGCTGCGGTGGCCGTGGTGGCACTGGAAAACCAGCACGGTACCGGGCGCCAGCTCGACCAGCTCGTCGTGGAGCGCCGAATCCAGCAGCTCCGCGCCTTCGATACGGGCCGTCTCCCATTCGCCCGGGCTGCGCACGTCGATCAGGCGCAGCGCCACGCCGGCTTTCAACTGCTGGGCCAGCGCCTGCACCGAGAGCGGCCGCACGCGCGCCGGCTCGTTGGGGTTGTCCAACTTGAAGGCCTGGCCCTCGGGCGTGTCGACGAAGTCGATCAGCAGGCCATCGGCGCGACCGGCGGTCAGCCGGTCCATGGCCAGGGTCAGGCCGCCGCTGACCACGGTGACGGCCTGGGCAGGCTGGGGGCCGAGCGACAGGCCGCTGTGAAAGTCTCGGCCGATGTCGAGCAGGATCACCTCGCCCGAGTCACCCAGGTAGCCTCGCAGCGCCGTGGCGGCGCGCTCGCTGACGGTGATGCGAGGGGGGGCAGCCTGTCCGCCGGTCAGACCCAGCTTTTCGTGCAGCGCGCCCGACTCGAACATCTCCGCCACGATGTCGGCGCCGCCCAAGAACTCGCCGCGCACGAACAGCTGCGGAATGGTGGGCCAGTCGGAGAACTCCTTGATGCCCTCGCGGATTTCCGGGTGGGCCAGAACGTCCACCGTGGCGTAGTTCTCCAGCAGGCTGTCGAGCACTTCGACGGTGCGCGCCGAGAAGCCGCAGGACGGGGCCGAGCGGGTGCCTTTCAGGAAAAGCACGACTTCGTGCGTCGAAATGGCCTTTTGGATGCTTGCCTCGACCTCGGGCGTCATGGGCGCTCTTTGCCACCGCCCGAGCCCGCGGCCAAGCGTCGGCGTGAAACGCGCCCCCAGGGCCCGTCTGGGCCGTGCAAAGCCACCTTCGCGCAGGAAAACCCCGTCCGCCGATTGTCAGGCGGGTCCAAAAAGGCCAGGTTCCCAGCCCGCATGGCGCCCCCAGCGCCCGGCCCTCGACCTCCATGACGACCCCGCTCGACAGCCCCCTCCACCGCCTCGCCCAGCAACGCATCCTCGTCATCGATGGAGCCATGGGCACCTGCATCCAGCAGTACCCACTGCGCGAAGAGGACTACCGAGGCCGCTTCTTCCAGGACACCAAGAAGGACCTGAAGGGCGACAACGAGCTGCTCGTGCTCACGCGACCGGAAATCATCACCGAGATCCACGAGCAGTACCTGGCCGCGGGCACCGACATCATCGAGACCAACACGTTCAATGCCAACCGCATTTCGCAGGCGGACTACGAGCTGGAGCATACGGTCTACGATCTGAACGTCGCCGCGGCGCGCCTGGCGCGCGCTGCCTGTGACAAGTTCTCGAACCAGAATCCGGACAGGCCGCGCTTCGTGGCAGGCGCCATCGGGCCGACCAACCGGACGCTGAGCCTGTCGCCGGACGTGAACGATCCCGGCTTCCGCGCCGTGTCCTTCGACGAGGTGCGTGACGCCTACGAGGAGCAGATCCGTGCCCTGTTGGACGGAGGCGTCGACTTGCTGCTGGTCGAGACCATCTTCGACACGTTGAACGCCAAGGCGGCGCTCGTGGCCATCGAAGAGGTGAGCCGGCAGCGCGGCGTGCAGCTACCGGTGATGATCAGCGTCACCTTCTCGGACAAGAGCGGGCGAACGCTCTCGGGCCAGACGGTCGAGGCCTTCTGGGACTCGATGGCGCACGCGCGCCCCTTCTCGATCGGCGCCAACTGCGGTTTGGGCGCGACCGAGATGCGCCCCTACATCGCCGAGCTGAGCCGGCTCTCCTCGTCCTTGGTGAGCTGCTACCCGAACGCCGGCCTGCCGAACCCGCTGGCCCCCACTGGTTACGACGAGCTGCCCGAGCAAACCGGCGCCCTGCTCGAGGAGTTCGCGCAGAGCGGCTTGGTGAACATCGTCGGCGGTTGCTGCGGCACCACGCCCGCGCACATCGCGGCCATCGCGCGCCGCGTGCGGGACGTGGAGCCTCGTCGCGTGCCCGAGCCCGAGCAGTTCAGCCGCTTCAGCGGCTTGGAGAGCCTGGTCGTCCGGCCCGAGTCGAACTTCATCATGGTCGGTGAGCGCACCAACGTCACCGGCAGCAAGAAGTTCGCCCGACTGATCAAGGAGAACAACTTCACCGAGGCACTCGAGGTAGCGCTGGAGCAGGTGCGCGGTGGCGCCAACGTGCTCGACGTCAACATGGACGAGGCCATGCTCGACTCCGAGGCGTCCATGGTGAAGTTCCTGAACCTGGTGGCGGCCGAGCCCGAGATCTGCCGGGTGCCGATCATGATCGACAGCTCCAAGTGGTCGGTCATCGAGGCGGGCCTCAAGTGCGTGCAGGGCAAGGCCATCGTCAACTCGATCAGCCTGAAGGAAGGTGAGGCCGAGTTCATCGAGAAGGCCCGGCTGGTGAACGAGTACGGCGCAGCGGCCGTGGTCATGGCCTTCGACGAGGAAGGACAGGCCGAGAGCGTGGAGCGCAAGTTCCGCATCGCGGAGCGCGCCTATCGCATCCTGGTCGATCAGGTGGGCTTCGCGCCGACCGACATCATCTTCGACCTGAACGTGTTTGCGGTGGCCACCGGCATCGAGGGCCACAATCGCTTCGCCATCAACCTGATCGAGGCGATCAAGCTGGTGAAGAAGAACCTGCAGGGTGCGCTCACCAGCGGCGGTATTTCCAACCTTTCGTTCTCGTTCCGCGGCAACGACGTGGTGCGCGAGGCCATGCACTCGGCCTTCCTCTACCACGCGGTGAAGGACGGCCTGGACATGGGCATCGTCAACGCCGGTCAGCTGGCGGTGTACGAGAACATCCCCAAGGACCTGCTGCAGGCTGTGGAGGACGTGCTGTTCGATCGCCGCGCCGACGCTACCGAGCGCCTGGTGGCCATGGCCGATCAGGTGAGGGGCAGCGGCACCAAGCGCGAGCTCGATCTGAGCTGGCGCGAGCAGACGGTGGAAAAGCGCATCGAGCACGCCATGGTCCACGGCCTGGTGGAGTTCATCGAGGCCGATTGCGAGGAGGCGCGGCAGAAGCTGGGCCGTCCGATCTTCGTCATCGAGGGGCCGATGATGGCGGGCATGAGCGTCGTGGGAGATCTCTTCGGTGCGGGCAAGATGTTCCTGCCCCAGGTGGTGAAGAGCGCCCGCGTGATGAAGAAGGGCGTCGCTTACCTCGAGCCGTTCATGGAGGCGGAGAAGAGCGAGCTGGGAGCGTCTGCCAAGGGCAAGGTCCTGCTGGCTACCGTGAAGGGCGACGTTCACGACATCGGCAAGAACATCGTGGGCGTGGTGCTCGGCTGCAACAGCTACCAGATCGTCGACTTGGGGGTCATGGTGCCCACGGCGCGGATCATCGACGAGGCCATCGCCCATGGCGTCGACATGATCGGCCTGTCTGGCCTGATCACGCCGAGCCTCGACGAGATGGTCGGCGTGGTGCGCGAGATGAAGCGCCGCGACGTCCAGTTGCCGGTGCTCATTGGTGGCGCGACCACCAGCCGTCAGCACACGGCCGTGAAGATCGCCCCGGAAGCTGCGGTGCCCGTGGTGCACGTGCTGGACGCGTCGCGCGCGGTGAACGTGGTGGCCTCGCTCTTGGACGAAAAGCAGCGCACCCAGTTCGTCGCGAAGAACCTCGTCGATCAGGACAAGCTGCGCGAGCAGTTCGGCGGCAAGCAGAAGCGCCCGCTCGTCCCCTACCAGGAGGCGCGTGGGCGTCGCCTGGTGATCGATTGGAAGCAATCCGATTTGCCGGCGCCCAGCTTCACGGGCCGTCGCGAGTTGGACGTGCCGCTGCGCGAGCTGGTGCCCTACATCGACTGGTCGTTCTTCTTCACGGCCTGGGAGATCCCCGGCCGCTACCCGCGCATCCTCGAGGACGAGAAGTACGGCGAGGTGGCCCGCGAGCTGTTCGAGAACGGCCAGGCCATGCTGAAGCGCCTCGTCGAGGGCGACGAAGTGCGTGCGCGCGGCACCTACGGCTTCTGGCCGGCCTGGGCCGAGGCCGACGACATCGTGCTTTTCGAGGACGCGGCGCGCACGCGCGAGGTGGCCCGTTTCCCGATGCTGCGGGAACAGAACAGTCGGGGAGCGGAGGATCCGTGCCTGTGCTTGGCCGATTTCGTGGCGCCGCGTGAGACGGGCCTGCTCGACCACGTGGGCGCTTTCGCGGTGACGGCCGGTATCGGCGCCGAGGAGCTGGCCAAGCGCTTCGAGGGTGAGCACGACGACTACTCGGCCATCCTGGTGAAGGCGCTGGCCGATCGCTTGGCCGAGGCCTTCGCCGAGTACCTGCACGCACGCGCGCGTCGCGAGTGGGGCTACGAAGCGGCCGAGCCGAGCAACGAGGAGCTGATCGCCGAGAAGTTCCGCGGCATTCGCCCGGCATTCGGTTATCCGGCTTGCCCCGACCACCGTCCGAAGCAGGCTCTGTTCGAGCTGCTCCAGGCGCGCAACGTCGGTATGGACCTGACGGAGAGCATGGCGATGACGCCGGCTGCGTCGGTGAGCGGTATCTATTTGGCGCACCCGGAGGCGCGCTACTTCAACGTGGGTCGCGTGGGTCGCGATCAGCTGGACGACTACTCGAAGCGGCTCGGCCTCGAGCTGGGTGAGTCGGAGCGCTGGCTGGCCTCGAACCTGGGCTACTCGCCCGAGTCTTGACCATGCCCGAGTGGGACGAGCTGCTCGAGCGAGCGGAGGCGGGCCTCGGCTCGCTGTCGGCCGAGGCGCGCGGCGATGCGAACGCAGCGCTGGAGTTGTGTCGTGCGGTGGCCCGAGGAGAGGCACCGGAGGACGCGCCGCGGCAGCTGCTGGGGCTGGTCGAGGTGCTGTCGCGGCGCACGGCGCGGGCGATCCCCTTTGCCACTTTGGGTCGGGCAGCCTTGGCCGAGCTGCGAAACTCGCCCGGCGAGGCCGCCCAACTCCGCGCCGATACCTCGAAAAACCTAGCCATATTCGGCCTCTGATCCTCTCCCAGGTTGATGTTCGGGCCCCCTTTGGTCCCGACCCAGGTTGAGGTGAGGGGGCTGGTCCCGACTGGCTGATCCCGACCCAGGTTGAGGTGGGAGGCAGGCGGAGGCCTGGGTTGAAGGCTCTGTTGGGCCCTCCGGGGTTGCTGGACCGGGGCCCGTCTGCGTTTGAGCAAATGAGGATAATGAAAATCATTTGCAGGAAGGCGCAAGGGTGTTAGAGAGGGACTCGAAACCGAATGGCCCCTGGCGGCCCAACCCAACGAGGACTTCATGTGCAAGCTCTCTCAGCTCGCGGCGCGCGGGCCCTTTCGTGTGGATGTCTGCGAAGAGTGCGGTTGCGTGCACCTGCACCTCGGCGCCGTGTCGATTCGTCTCGACGACAACGCGCTCGGGGCGCTCGCCACGGTGATCGAGGAGGCGCGGGGGGCGAACTTCGGAGCGTTGGGCGCGAGTGACCTTTGGTCACGGACGGTTGCCAACTGATGCTGGCCTCCGGCCAGTCGAGCGCGAGGGAGCGGGAAGATGAGAGTCAATCAGTCGATCGACCAGGTTCGTGAGTTCCGTACGCGTGTTGCCGAGCCGAACTGCGCCGAGCTGCGCTGCCTGTGCGGCAGCCTGCTCGCGCGTTTGGTGCCCGGCGGCGTCGAGCTGAAGTGCCGGCGCTGCAAGCGTGCGGTGGTCATTCCGCTGTCCACCGAGTGACGCGGGCGAACCGAGTGACGCGGACGAACCGACCGACGGTCGGAGACGAATTCAGCTGAACTCAGCCGAACTCAGCCGAACTCGGCCACCAGCTGATCCACCAGCCGATCGCTGGCCGGATCCGCGACCAGCAGCTCGGGGTGCTCGGCGTAGAACTCGACAATCTCCCGAGCGCCTCGCCACCACGGCGTGCTGGCCACGAAGTTCGGCACCAAGCGTTTGATCTTCGAGTTGTCGAACAGAACGCTGTGGGACTTGTCGCCCAGCACGCCGGCGCCCCAATCGTCCGGATCGACGCGCGCGATGCGGTCGCTCGGCACATGGACGAGGCGCACCTCCTTGCCTGCCGCGCGCCCGATGGCGTGGTAGACCTCGTTCCACGGAAGCACCTCGTCGCTGGTGATGTGGAAGGCCTCGCCCAACGCGGCGGGGTGACCGAGCAGGCCGGCGAAGCCCACGGCGAAATCCGCGTGGTGCGTCAGCGTCCACAGCGAGGTGCCATCGCCATGCAGGACGACGGGACGTTCGTCGAGGATGCGGCGCAGGACCGTGGGCCCGTGCGGCTCGAATGGCAGCAGCGTGCGATCGTAGGTGTGCGAAGGCCTCACGATCGTGATCGGGAAGGCTTCTTCTCGGTAGGCTCGCATCAGCCGCTCTTCGCAAGCGATCTTGTTGCGCGAGTAACGCCAGAACGGGTTGTGGAGCGGCGTGGACTCGGTGATGGGCAGATGCCGGACGGGCTTGTGGTAGGCCGACGCGCTGCTGATGAAGACGAACTGCCCCGTGCGTCCTCGGAACAGCTCCAGATCGAGCTCGATGTGCGAGGGCGTGAAGGCGATGAAGTCGACGACGACGTCGTAGGTCTCGCCGTCGAGCGCTCGGCGCACGCTGTCGGGGTCGCGGATGTCGCCGTGCAGCAGACGAGCGCCGTCCGGGTAGGGGCGCAGCGTGTGGGAATGCCCGCGCACCAGGAGGTCGAGTTCGTGGCCGAGCGCGAGGACTCGACGAGCGCAGGCCGAACTGATGATGCCCG
>DATIDO010000694.1:0-15494 GCA_035456245.1 Polyangiaceae bacterium | reverse complement strand
TGGCGCGCCTGGAAGAGCTGACGAGCGCCCGCGTGCGCGTCGAGTGGAGCATCGACACGTCACTCAAGCAGCCCATCTGCGCCCCGCCGCGAGCCTTCGCCGGCGCTACTCCCCCGCCCATCTCGGGGACCCAAGCCACGGCAGCGCGCGTGCCCGCTCCGCCCCGGGTCGTGAGCGACCGCAACACCGCGACGCCATCGCGCCGCTTGGCCCTGGTGCCCGGCGTGACGGGTCAGCTGAACAGCAAGTTCACCTTCGAGAACTTCATCGTCGGGCCGTCGAACGAGCTGGCCTATGCGGCCGCCTTCGCCTCGGCAGGTGGCGGCGGTCCTCGCTACAACCCCTTGTTCATCGCGGGCGGAACGGGCCTGGGCAAGACCCACCTGATGCACGCCATCGCGCACAAGGTGCTTCTGGATCGCCCCGACGCGCGCATCATCTACGTCTCGGCCGAGCACTTCACGAACGAGTTCATCGAGGCGCTCCAGAACCACCGCATGGAAGAGTTCCGCGCCCGCTACCGCAGCGAGTGCGATCTCCTCCTGCTCGACGACATTCAGTTCTTGGCCGGCCGCGAGCAGACGCAGGAGGAGTTCTTCCACACCTTCAACGCGCTCCACGATGCGGGCGTGCCGATCATCGTCACCAGCGACAAGTACCCGCAGCAGCTGCAGCGCATGCCCGAGCGTCTGGTGTCGCGCTTCACCTCGGGCTTGGTCGCCGACGTGCAGGCCCCTCAGCTCGAGACCCGCGTCGCCATCCTGAAGAAGAAGGCAGAGATCGAGCAGATCGATCTACCCGACTCGGTGGCGGTGCTCCTGGCGCAGAAGGTCCAGAGCAACGTTCGCGAGCTGGAAGGCGCGCTGATCCGTCTGGCCGCCAAGGCGTCTCTGACGGGCCGGCTGATCGACGAAGATCTGATGCGCGGCGAGGCCTCGCAGTTCCCCAGCAGCGCCGACAAGGTGGTCTGCGTCGCCGACATTCAGAAGGCGGTGTGCACGCACTTCCGGGTGACGGGCACCGAGCTGCTCAGCAAGGATCGCCACAAGAGCGTCGCCTTCGCGCGCCAGGTCGCCATGTACCTGTGCCGTCAGCGGCTCAAGTCGAGCTTCCCGGAGCTGGGGCGTGCCTTCGGCAATCGCGATCACACCACGGTGATGAGCGCGGTGCGACGCGTCGAGTCACTGCGCAAGCGTGATCCGCAGGTGAACGCCCACCTCGAAGCGATCGAGCGTCGCTTGGCTTCGAGCGAAGAGTAACGGCGTCGGAGCGAAGACCTCGTCAGGGTGCTTCGCTCGGCGCAGCAGCTCACTCGCTGGTCGGGCTGCTTTCGGGCTCGGGGGAGTCTTTGGTCTTCGCCTGGGCCGCAGCTGACGCGGCCGGAGCTGGCTCGGCCGGCGCGACTGGGGCCTCGACGCTCGAGCTACTGCTCGGACTGGACGGTGCGGCGGCTCCGCTCGGGGTGACCACGCGGGAGGCCACGGCAGGCAGAGCGGGGCTGCTGAGCTGCTTGCTCTCGGGGATCAGCGAAACCCGCTCGGCGATGTGACGGACGCTGGCGTCCACGACGCTCGATGCGGGAGGGCCGAGCGTCGAGCCATAGGCGAACTCGGCCTCGGAGCGGGAAGCCAGCGTCTCCTCGTGCAGGACGCGCGTGCCCTGGAGGAGGCGGAAGCGCGTCTTGGCTCCTGCCGACCAACCGGGGCCGCTCGCGTCGGGCGGCAGGGCGTCGAGCTGCATGTCCACCTGGAGCACGTAGTCTTCGGGGCCTGCGTCGGCTTGGCTCCCCAGCACGACCTGAGGGAAGGCAGGCCAGGTGCTCTGGACCAGCGAGCGGTCCAGCTCGCCCTTCAGATCCACGAAGCAGACGGGGCTGTAGTCGCGGTGCACGACGCACTGGTTGCCGTCCCCGACGCGGCTCGTGTCGATGACTAGCCGACTCGCGTGGAGCTCGTGGGCGCGGGGCGGCGGCAGCTCGGCCGTTTCGATCTGGGCCCAGTGGTGGGTGGCGCAGGCCGTCGAGGCGAGTGCCGAAACGGACAGCAGTCGGAGCGCGTGCGAGAGAGGAAGGCGCGACATGCGCGGACGCTACGGGTCACTCCTGCTCAGGGCCCAATTTTCTGCGTCGTCGCGTCAGGCGGGACGCGGTGGCAGCTCAGCTCAGCTCAGCTCAGCTCGGCTCGGCTCGGCTCGGCTCGGCTCGGCTCGGCTCGGCTCGGCTCAGCGGTGGCACGGCGGATGCGGTGGCTGGAGCGGCTGTCCAGGTGTTCAGGCGGGCGCGCCCGCAGCAAAACCGAGCCGAAATGGCGGCAAGCGAACGAAATCGTCTCGCCGCAGAATTGGTGCGAGCGTGTCACGTCGAGAACATGGCCCGGTGCCGACCTTGGTGTAGCTTCTTTGCATGCTCACCCTTCGCGCCGTTCACCAGCTGCAGGATCAGCACGGTATGGTGGAGCTCGAGGATGGTCGGGTTGGCCGCATCGTGCGCGTGACCACGACCTTCCCCGGCAACACCACACAGGTCAGTGTCTACACGGCGGGCCCCGGTGGGCCCGGTATCGCCAAGGTCGCGCTGGAGCAGCTGCGCGGCCCCAAGAAGATCGCCTGAGAGGCGGTGCCCTGAGAAGGGGGCCCTCCCAGGAGCCGCCCGGAGCCGTCAGGTCGCGCCGGTATCGCCGTACATCGCTTCGGCGATCTCGTAGGCCGCGTTCTCCAGCTCGGCATAGGCGCTGCGCAGGCTGTCCAGATCGGCACCGCTCGCCAGCATGCCGCGTAGGTCGTCGATCTGCGTGCGGACCTGCTCCGTGTGTTCCGGGGGCAGGAGCTCGCCGTAGGCTTCGATGGCCTGCTCGGTCGTGTAGATCAACGTGTCGGCCTTGTTCTTCATCTCGGCCAAGCCGCGGCGCAGCTCGTCCGCCTCGCGGAACCGCTCACCGGCCGTGATCAGGTTCTCGACCTCGCCTTGGGTCAGACCGCTGGCAGGTGTCACCGCGATCGACTGCGAGCGACCGGTGCCCAAGTCGAGCGCATTCACGGCCAGCAGACCCTCGGCGTTGATCGAGAAGGTCACCTGAATCTTGGGAACTCCGCGCGGAGCCGGAGGAATGCCGGTCAGCTCGAAATTCGCCAGGCTGCGGTTGTCCTGCGCCATCTCGCGCTCGCCCTGCAGCACGTGGATCGGCACGAACGACTGGTTGTCCAGGCTGGTGGTGAAGATCTCGCTCTTCTCGGTCGGGATGGTGGTGTTGCGAGGGATCAGCCGCGTGAACACACCGCCGCCCGTCTCCACGCCGATCGACAGCGGGGTGACGTCGAGCAGCAGCATCTCGTCGATCGCTCCACCCAGCGCGGCGCCCTGGAGCGCGGCGCCGTAGGCGACGACCTCGTCGGGGTTCACGCCCTTGTTGGCGGGGCGGCCGAAGAAGTCGAGCACCGCCTTCTGCACGGCGGGCATGCGGGTCATGCCGCCGACCAGCACGACCTCTTGGATGTCCTTCACGGACGCGCGCGCGTCCGCCAAGGTCTGCTTACAGGCCTCGATGGTCCGTTCGATCAGCGGACGGACCAAGATCTCCAGCTCGCTCCGCTTCAGGGAGCGCTCGAGATGCAGCGGGCCGGCCGGGGTCGTGGCGACGAACGGGATGTTGATCTCCGTCTCCAGAGAGGACGAGAGCTCGTGCTTGGCGCGTTCCGCCGCCTCACGCAGGCGCGAGAGGCTGGTGCGCTCGTTGCGCAGGTCGACGCCGTGCTGCGCCTTGAACTCCTCGGCCAGCTTGTCGATCAACAAGCGGTCGAAGTCTTCGCCGCCCAGGTGCGTATCGCCACCCGTCGAGCGCACGTTGAAGACGCCGCCGGAGATTTCGAGGATCGAAATATCGAAGGTGCCGCCGCCCAAGTCGTAGACGGCGATGGAGCCGGCGTCCTTCTTGTCGAGGCCGTAGGCGAGCGCAGCGGCCGTGGGCTCGTTGATGATGCGCTTGACGTCGAGGCCGGCGATCTTGCCGGCGTCCTTGGTCGCCTGACGCTGCGCTTCGTCGAAGTAGGCGGGGACGGTGACGATGGCCTCGGTCACCTCTTCGCCCAGGTAGGTCTCGGCGATCTCCTTCATCGTGCTCAGTACGAAGCTGGAGACCTCGGGCGGAGACATGAGCCGATCGCCGATGCGCACCCAGGCGTCGCCGTTCTGGTGCTCGACGATCTCGTAGGTGCTCACCTTCAGGTGAGACTGGATCTCGGGGCTCTTGAACTTCTGCCCCATCAGGCGCTTCACCGCCGAAATGGTGCGCTGAGCGTTGGTCGTGGCCTGGCGCTTGGCGACCTGGCCGACGAGGCGATCGCCGCGCTCGGTGAAGGCGACCACGCTGGGCGTGGTCCGCGCGCCTTCTGTGTTGGGGATCACCGCGATCTCGGGCTCACCACGAGCGCCGGTGCCTTCGAGCACGCACACGCACGAGTTGGTCGTACCGAGGTCAATCCCGATGATTTTGCTCATCGTCTTCTCACCATAGCGAATTTCGGCCGCGAGCGAAGTGTCGGACGGGACGGGGCACGCGTGAAGCCGCGCTCCCCGTCTCGCTCGTCAGTTCGCTACCGAGCCCGGCTCGTTTGCCGCTGCGCCTGGCTCGTTTGCCGCCGCGCCCGGCTCGGCGGGGCCGGCGTCGGGAGAGGCTGCTTCGGGTGGTGATTTGGCCACCACGACGAGTGCCGGGCGGATCAAGCGTTCGCCTTGGCGGTACCCCGACTGCACCTCGAACGCGATCGTCCCAGGAGAGAAATCGTTCGTCTCCAGATGCTGGATGGCCTCGTGCACCGATGGGTCGAACGGCAGGCCTTGCGCGCCGATGCGCTCGATGCCCTGGCGGCCGAGCGTGTCGCGGAATTGACGAATGACCAGATCGATACCGTCCGACAAGCCCTTCCAATCGGCGCCTTCGGCGCCGGCAGTTTGAGCGTGCTGCACCGCGCGCTCGAGGTTGTCGAAGACCGGCAGGAGGTCCTTCAGCAGGTCATCGCGACCTTTGCGCTCCGCGTCACTCATCTCGCGCCGCGAGCGCTTGCGGAAATTGTCGAAATCCGCCGCGGTGCGCAGGAGCTGCTCACGAAAGCGTTGTGCCTCGGCTTGCGCGGCGGCAAGCGGATCCTCGGGGGCGGCGCTGCTCGCGGCTCCGTCCGTGGTGTTCGGGGCGGGGGCGCTGCCGTCGGTGGAAGCGGGCGGGGTGTCGTTGGAATCCTCGGTCACTGCCCGCGGCAGTATAATCAGGCGCCCCGAGGTGCCAACCGAAGTTGGCGGGGTAAGGGGCGCGGACCTGGACACGGAGGGACAGTCCTGGACGGGGCCGTCATGGCTGGCAGTGCCGGGTGGGCGGGCGTGAGGCACCGGCAGCTCGGCAAGAGCCGAAAAGAACGGGTTCCGACCTGCGGGCCGCGGCAGCAGGTCAGCGCTCTGCCGTCTGCCGGGTATGTGTGCTGGTGCAGGGAAGTAGGCGCAGCGCCGTCATCGAGCCACCGGAGGTCCAGTCGGGGCCCGGTTCGGGGAGGGGGACGAACCAGAAGTCGATGGGTTCCGACAGCTGCCAGAGTGGGCCCTCACCCGGCAGCCGTTCGCGCGCGGGCAACTCCAACTGAGCCTGACCGTAGCTCCGTCGCTCCAGGTAGAAGCAGCGACCGCGAGGCGGCGTGCCGAGCAGGTAAGTGCGCCCCGGGATCACGGCGCTCTCCACGTCGGCGCGAATGCGCCCCTGGTCGTCGACCAAGGTGAAGTGACGGAGGCCCGACAGGATCGCGATGCGCAACCCCGACTCGGGTGCTTCGTCGAGCGAGGCCGACACGCGCCCTTGCAGCGCATGATCGACCAAGAGCGCCACGTCGGGCTCGGCCTCGACGACGCGCAGCTCGGCGCTGCCCCAAGCATGGAGCCCCAAGCACCAGGCTACGGCCAGCAATCCGGGCGCAGCCATGCGAGCGCCGTCGAGCGCGCGGTGAGGCGCTTCGACTTCCTCGATCGCGCTGCCGAGCGCCTCCGCGAAGGCGCGCCGTTCGGCCCAGAGTCGGCGCCCGGGCGCGAGGTAGAGTGGCTCCTGCGCCGGCGCCCAGAGCTTCGACAACCGTCCGGCGATCGGCAGCGCCAGACCAGCGACCGCGCTGAGCACGAGCTGGAGCGCGAAGCGTCGGGAGCCCCAGTAGAGAGGCGCTGCCGTCGCAGCGAGTACACCGAGCAGGAGGCCCGCGACGAACCAGGCCCAGCGCTGGGTCCAGCCGCCGTCCAAGCGCGCCGCGCACACCTCGCAATAGTGAGCGGTCCACACCTCGTGGCTCGGGGCCCCGCGCAGCCGGGCAACCGGGCGCTCGCGCACGCCTGGCTCGAGGCACGAAGGGCACGAGGGCGGCAGGAGAGCGTCGTCGCTCAGAGCGACGCTCGCCCAGCGGGAGTTGCTCGAGGGGGCCAACGGCGGGGTACTCTGGCTGATTTTGCGCGGCAGCGCAGCGTCCAGCGCGAGGGCAGGTGGTGCTCGGTTTCGAGGGCCGTTCTGCTAGGGTCCCGGCATGGCGAACCTGGACCAGGAGCTGGAGCAGGCCATCTCGGATTCCGAGCGTGAGGCGCAGGAGCGGGGTGTGACCGCAGAGCCGGGCGGCGCAGGCACGGGTGGTGGTTCGAACGGGGCGCCCGCGAACCAGCGGCCCGGCGCTCGGCGCAAGAACTGGGGCCTGCTCGTGGCCCTGCTGGCCGTGGCCGGCGGCATCCTCGCGCTCGTCTTCACCAGCGCCGAGGACGCGGCCATCTACTCCGTCACCACCGACCAGCTGCGGCGCGAGGCCTCCAAGTACGAGGGGCGCAACGTGCGGGTGGAGGGCAACCTGGTGAAAGGCTCGCTCCGCCATCGGGCGGAGCCCTGCGAGTATCGATTCGAGATGGAGAAGAACGGCGCATCGGTGCCCGTTCGCTATCCAGAGTGCATCGTCCCGGATACGTTCCGCGACATGCCCGGCATGGACGTGATGGTGACGGCCGAGGGCAAGTGGAACGCCGAGGGCTACTTCGAGGCGTCGCACATCATGGCGAAGTGCCCGTCCAAGTACGAGATGGAACAGAAGGCGAAGCGGGGTGAGGCTGCGCCACACGCCGCCGTGGGCACGCCGAACGCTGCCCCGACGCTCTGAGATTGGAAAAACGAAGATGTGGGATCGCTTCTTGCGCGCCTGTCGGCGCGAACCCGTCGACACGACTCCTGTTTGGTTCATGCGTCAGGCCGGCCGCTACATGGCCGAGTACCGCGCGCTCCGTCAGCACCACACCTTGCTCGAGCTGTGCAAGAACCCGGAGCTGGCTTGTGAGGTGACGCTGCAGCCGATCCGCGCCCACCGCATGGACGCGGCCATCCTGTTCGCCGACATCCTGTTGCCGCTGGAGCCGATGGGCGCCCCCTTCGAGTTCGCGAAGGGCGAGGGGCCCATCGTCCACGATCCGATCCGCACGCCCGCCGACATCGCCCGCCTGCGCGTGATCGAGGCAGAAGAGGGCCTGGGCTACGTGCTCGAAGCCATCCGGCTGATTCGCCGGGAACTGGAGGGCAAGACTCCGCTCATCGGCTTCGCCGGCGCGCCGTTCACGCTGGCCAGCTACCTGATCGAGGGCGGCAAGTCCTCGCAGTACATCCAGACCAAGAAGCTGATGTACTCGGAGCCGGTCGCCTGGGCGGAGCTGATGCACAAGCTCGCCGAGGTGGTGCGGCGTTACCTGCGCGCGCAGATCGAGGCAGGCGCCCAAGCGGTGCAGCTGTTCGACTCTTGGATTGGCGCGCTCTCGCCCGAGGACTACGCGACCTACGTGCAGCCGCACGTCGCTCACATCCTGCAGGACGTGGCGACCTGCGGCGTACCGGTGATTCATTTCGGCACCGGCACCGCCACTCTGCTCGAACTGCAGAAAGAGGCCGGCGGCACCGTGATTGGCATCGACCATCGCCTCACCCTTCGCGAGGCGCGTGCCCGCTTGGGTGACGGTGTCGCGCTGCAGGGCAACCTGGAGCCGATGCTGCTGCTGGCGCCTTGGCAGGTCCTGGCGGAGCGCGCCGCCCGCGTGGTGGCCGAGGGCCGCGAGTTGTCGGGCCACGTCTTCAATCTGGGTCACGGCATCGTGCCCGAGGTCCCCGAGGACGTCGTGACCCGCCTGGTCGATCACGTTCACGAGCTGGGCGCGCGCTGAGCGTCCGGCACTCGGCCGCGCAGATGCGTCGAGCGCTGGGCGGCCCAGCACCATCAGGAGTAACCAGTAGATGAGCTCGCACCCTTGGGTGATCGTGGGCGGTGGCGTCAGCGGACTGGTGCTGGCCCACGAGCTGAGCAAAGCCGGACGTAGCTTCGTCCTGCTCGAGGGCTCGGCTCGACTGGGCGGCAACGTTCGCACGCTGGAGCGGGACGGCTTCCTCTACGACGTGGGGCCCGACTCTTTCCTGCGCACCAAGCCCGAAGGCGTGGAGTTGTGTCGGGAGCTGGGGCTCGAGGATCAGTTGATCGAGCCTTCCGAGACCGGCGTGTGGGTCGCGCGCGATGGCGCCTTGTTTCCCATGCCCGAGGGCCTCTCCTTGGGCGTTCCCACGCGAGTGGGCGCACTGCTCGAGACGCCGCTGCTCAGTGACTTGGGCAAGGCGCGGGCCATGCTCGAGCCGTTCGTTCCACCGCGCAAAGAGACGGGCGACGAGAGCATCCTCCACTTTCTCACGCGCCGCGTGGGAGCGGAGATGGCGGAGCGCTTGGCCGCGCCGCTCCTGGCGGGTGTGTACGCCGGTGACGCGCGCCAGCTGGGCATCCAAGCGGCGTTCCCGCAGCTCGTCGAGTTCGAGCGCAAGCAGGGCAGCCTGTTTCGTGGCTTCTCGCGCGGCCGGGGTCCGCTCTCCATGCTGCTCCAGCCCCCGCCAGCCGCGGCGCGCTCGACGTTCGTGACGCTCCGCCGCGGTCTGGGCCAGATGATCGACGCGCTCGTCGCGCGCCTGCCGGCAGACTCGGTGCGGCGGGAGGCACGGGTGGAGGGCCTGCAGCTGGGCGCCGCTGGGCCCGAGCTACTGGTGAACGGTGAGACGCTGCGGGCGTCCAAGGTCGTCGTGACGGGCGCGCCGCGCTACCCGGCGCGCTTGTTGACCCGGGCAGCTCCCGAACTGGCGGCGCTGCTCGGCCGAGTGCGGGGAGCGGCTACCGCGACCGTCTTCTTCGCTTTGCGTGCCGACGCCATGGAGCGCGCGCCGAGCGGCACGGGCTTCATCGTCCCACCGGGTGAAGGCGAAATCTTGGCGTCGACCTGGGTGTCGTCGAAGTGGGACGGGCGAGCGCCGGCCGGAGGAGTGTTGATTCGCGCGTTCTTGGGCGGCGCGCTGCGTGTGGGCGGTGACGTCATGGCGCAGACCGACGAGGAGCTGATCTCGACCGCGCGGCGCGAGTTGAAGCGCTTCTTGGGCGGGTTGGGCCCGGAGCTGTTCACCGCCGTTCACCGTTACGAAGAAGGCAGCCCCCAACCCGAGGTCGGCTATGCCGACCACCTGCGGCGGGTCCAGGACGAGCTGAGCCGCCATCCTTGGCTGGCTTGGACGGGCCCGGGCCTGGCGGGGGTCGGCATCCCCGACTGCATTCGCGAAGCCCGGGCCTGCGCGCAGCGCCTGCTGGCCGACGCCCCGAGTTGAGCCCCCGGATCGGCAGACATCGGCAGTCACGCGCCGGCTTGCTGGCGGCGGCTTCTTTTGCTGGTATCCCGCCCCCGCGCCGGCCCACCGGCGCTTCTCTGGCATCGTCTAACGGCAGGACAAGGGACTTTGAATCCCTGAATCATGGTTCGAATCCATGTGCCAGAACCCTCACTTCGCGTCGACGGCCCGCTGAGCTCCAAGAGTCGGTGGGCGCCGCGGATCGCTTGGAATCAGTAGGCCGTTCCGGCCGAGCGCCGTCAACGAGCAGCCCAGAAGTTCGACAGCACGAGGTAGGTCGCGGCGCTCAGTACGAGCACCAGCAGCACCACACCCAGGAGGAGGGTGGTGGGGTTACGCAGGTCGACGCGACGTCGCCGGAAGTAGCGACCGTGGGTGCGTTCACGGATGCGCTCCTGGATACCGGGCAAGAGCGAGCGAGCCGGCTTGGGCGGCTGAGCCAGCGCGCGAGCCAACAGCGGCAACGGAGGCTCCGAAGGACGGTCCTGCTCGGGCAGATCGTGCTCGGTCATGGCAGCGGCCCTCCCAGACGTTCTTCGACCATGCGGCGCAGCTCGCTGCGCGCGCGGTGCAGGCGACTCTTCACCGTGCCTTCGGCCAGCTCGGTGATGGCGCCGACTTCTTCGTAGCTCATCCCTTCTACGTCTCGCAGCACCAGAATCTCCCGAAAGTCCTCGTCGAGCAGGTCCAGACACTGCCGTACCACGCGCTCGGCCTCGTGACCCTGGGCGACCTGATCGGGACGACTCGTCTCACCGCTGGTCACGCCGATGGCTCGGTGGTGATCGAGAGAGGGCTCCTTGCCGTCGATGTCGCCGTGCGAGTCGCGGTGTCGTCGCTTCAGGTACTTGCTGCGGTTCTTGGTCAGGTTGACCGCGATGCGATAGATCCAGGTCGACAATTTGGAGTCTCCCCGGAACGACTCGAGGCTGCGGAATACCTGGACGAACACCTCCTGGGTCACGTCCTCCGACTCGGCATCGTTGCCCAGCATGCGCCAGACCAGCCGGTGGACCCGCTCCTCGTAGCCGAGCACCAGCTCGTTGAACGCGCGCTCTTCGTGCCGACGCAGGCGGGCCAGGAAGGCCTCGTCGAACTCCAGCGGTTTGTCGTCGCGCGACATCTCGACCTTCCGACAGCGCCCGACTCGGAAAGTTCACCGAGAGCGAGCGCGAATCCGTCGCCTACTCAGAGCCAGCGGGCCAGCACGCAGGTCACGTTGTCCGGCCCGCCGTTCTCGTTGGCCCGATCGATCAAGCGCTGGGATGCCTGCTGCAGATCGGAGGTCGACATCAGGATCGAGCGGATGTCGTCGTCGGTGACGGGGCCAGCCAGGCCGTCGGAGCACATCACGATCACGTCGCCGCTCCGGGGGTTCTCGAAACGGGTGTCGACTTTGACCGTCTCTTTCATGCCCAGCGCCCGAACGATCACGTTCTTGTGGGGGAAGTTGGCGATTTCTTCCTCCGAGAGCTGCTTCATCTTGCGGTAATCGTTGAGCAGCGAGTGGTCTTCGGTCAGCTGTTCGAGCTGGCCATCGCGCAGGCGGTAGACGCGGCTGTCGCCGACGTGGGCGACGTACATTCCCTCGCGCGAGACGAACAAGGCCACGATGGTCGTACCCATGCCGCGTTGCGAGGGGTTGTTCTTGGCGGACTCGAAGATGCGCAGGTTGCTGAGCATGATCCCGGTGATCAGCCGGTTCTCTTCGTAGCCCTTGGCCCGGTCCATCTTGTACGGCCAGGTCCGATCGGGATCGTCGGCCGTGGCGGCGAAGAAGTCGCGCATCGTGTCCACGGCCATCTGCGAGGCGACCTCGCCCGAAGCATGACCACCCATGCCGTCGGCGACGATGTAGAGGCCGTAGTCCCCGAGGATCGCGAAATTGTCCTCGTTGTGAGCGCGTTTACGCCCGACGTCCGTTTGGCCAGCTACTTCGATTCGCAAGGGATCTCGCCTCTTCCGCAGGGGTCGATGGATCCTCGCGTTTTTCCGCCCAGCTTGTCAAATCAACCACGGCGCCCGGTCGTGGTGAGCCTGCGCGAGGCAAGACGAGCGCCCCGTTCGACTTGCTGAAGTGCGCGGGCGCACTCCCCAGCACTGCGTCGCCAATGGCCGACTCGCTGGAGGGGCGAGTCGGTTCGGGTGCGCATGGGTGGGCGCTCGTCCCCTGGTAGGCCGAGCGCCGCCGCCCAATCAACGCAGCCCCACCGACTCAGCAGCCCCGACTCAGCCGCCGCGGCGCAGCTCGCGGACACCGCTCGCGCCCGCCACCAACACCACGTCGGCGCGGCCGCAGAACAGGCCGGTCTCGACCACGCCCGGCACCGAGCGCAGCTCCACGTCGAGCGCCCACGGATCCTCGAGCACGCCCGCCGCCACGTCGTAGACGTAGTTGCCCGAGTCGGTGCGCCAGGGGCCGCCGTTGCGCTGGCGCTGCGTCACTTCACCGAAGAGACCGAGAGCGCGCGCCGTGGCCGAATGAGCAAACGCCAACACCTCGACCGGCACCGACCACTTCTCGCCCAGCTGGTGGCTGAGCTTCGACTCGTCGACGACGATGACGTTCAGGGCGCTCGCCTCGTTCACGATCTTCTCGCGGGTGTGGGCACCGCCACCGCCCTTGATCAGGTCGAGCGCGTCGCTCACCTCGTCGGCGCCATCGACGCAGACATCGATCACCCAGGGGCCGTCGGCGGGCTCCAGCGGGATGCCCAGAGCCTCGGCCTGAGCCCGGCTCTGCTCGCTGGTCGGTACGGCCGACAGCTTGCGACCGGAGCGCACCAGCTCACCGATGGCGTCGATGAAATGCTTGGCTGTGGAGCCCGTACCCAGACCGACCACGCCGGATTCGGGCACGAAGCGCAACGCGGAGAGGGCGGCTGCCTTCTTGGCTTCTTCGGACATGGGCGGCCCCTAGCGCGCCTCGAGCCAGCTGGCCATGGCCGACGGCGCGCCGCTACTTCTGGCAGTTCGGGCAGAAGTGACTGCTGCGTCCGCCCAGGACCAGGCGGGCTATGGGTTGGCGGCAGCGCGGGCAGGGCTCGTTGGTCCTTCCATACACCCGGTGCCAGTCCTGAAAGCCTCCCAGCTCACCGTCGGGCTGCACGTAGTCGTTGATGGTACTGCCACCGTGCGCGACCGAGCGCTCCAGGATCGCGCGCACCTCGCGCGCCAGCTTGCGCAGCTCGCCGGGGCTCAGGCTGCTCGCGGCCCGAGTAGGCGCCACGCGCGCGGCGAACAGCGCCTCGTCGGCGTAGATGTTGCCGACGCCAGCCAGCACGGATTGATCGAGCAGCGCCGATTTCACGGCGACGCGTCGGCCCGCGAAGCCGAGCTCCAGCGTCTTCCAGTCGGCCTCGAGCGCGTCCGGGCCCAGCTTGTCCAGACGACCCGAGGTGGCCCCGGGCGCGATCCACTCCACCTTTCCGAATTTTCGCACGTCACGAAACGTGATCAGCCGCCCGCCGGAGAGGCCGAGCACGAGGTGCACGTGGCCGTCGCGTTCGAGCGGACGCGAGCTGATTTGCCCGGTCATACCGAGGTGACAGAGCAGCCGGCTGTCGTCGTCCAGCTCGGCCAGGATGTACTTGCCGTGCCGCGTCAGCGCGGTCGTCTTGCGCCCCTCGAGCGCCCGCCCGAGCCGCTTCGGTGGCGTCACGAAGAAATAGCTCGGCTTGGCGGTCCAGACGCTCACGATGCGGCGCCCTACCCAGACCGGCTCCAGTTGGCGCCGCACGACCTCGACTTCGGGTAGCTCGGGCATGCGGCGGCTCGGTCTCGCTCGGGGTCAGCGCTTCTCGGCAGGCTGCGCGGGGGCGGGATCCGCAGTCGGCGCAGGTGCATCGGTTGCGGCGGGGGCGGCGGAGCTGGCAGGCGCTGCAGGCGCTGCAGGCGCAGCGGTGCCCGTAGCGGCGGCAGTGCCGGGGGCTTCGTCGTCCTTGCGCACCAGGTAGAAGAAGTCGCGCATCGAGCGCTCGCGCAGGTAGAGCCGATCGCTGAACTCGAAGCCGTCGGCCAGCGCGATGGGCGTCAGCACACCCTGAGCGTTCGGCTCGTAGGTCACGAACTTGGGGTACGACCAGTTCACGTCCATCTGCGCGACCGTCTGCGCGCCGGCGTGGTGCATCCCCTGAGCCAGTACCTTGGCCGTGGTGTGGTTGGAGATGCCCACGTAGAGGATCGTGCGCTCGCGGTTCATGCCGATGGCGCTGCGGCGGATCACCGTGTTGCCGTCGAGCGTGGCGCCCCACTTGCGTTGGTGGGTGCCCTTCAGCGTCGGGTGCATCTCGCCATCCTCGAACATGCAGGTCGGGGCCTGGCGGAACCAGGTCATCTCGGACTGCTTGGCGGCGATGCGCTCCCAAGTTGCCACCTCGTAGCTGCCGTCGCGGTAGCGGGCGAGGGTGCAAGAGTCGGGCTTGGGGTCGAGGAAGACGATACCGTCCAAGGCGAAGCCGTAGTGGCCGTGCTCGGCCATGAACCCACCATTGAAGGCGCCGAGCAGGTCGCCCCAGTCGCTCTCGGGGATCTTGGACGGACGCTGGTAGCCCTCGGCTTCCTTCTTCTCCGTCCGCGGCTCTTGGTAGCCAGCCATCAGCTCGACGGTGGCGCGCCGCAGATCGACGGCAACCACGAACAGCTCGGCCCAACCGCGGCTCTTGTCGGGATGAATCAGCGTCTTCAGCAGGCGCGGCGAGTCCTCGGGGTGACGCTTGTCGACGAGCGGTACCCATTGGCCGTCACCGGGCGCGCTGAAGCCCGGGAACATGGGCCCCGGCGCGGGGGGCTCGAAGGCAGCCAGCAGAGCCTTCGCCGGCACCTGCTCGGCACCAGCGGCCGCGCTGGCGGGTGGCGGCGGGGGAGTCGGCGCCGCGGGGGGCACGGTCCAATGTGCTTGGGGGGCCTCGTCCGCCTTGCGCACCTGGTTGACGCGGTCCTCGATCGAGTAAACGAAGTCCTCCAGCTTCGCGACGTTGTCGCGGCCGATCACGCTGCGCAGCGTGTTGGCGACCAGGGGCCCCATCCACGAAATGCGGTGGACCAGCACCCACAGGACGGCCACGGCGAGCGGGATTGCCACCAGGACACCGAGGAGCCAGCGCCCGCGCCGGCTGCGGCGCTTGGGGGCCACTTCCTCACTGCGGATCGGTCCTCCAGCGAGTTCTCCGCTGCGGGGCTCCTCGACCTGGGCACTCATCGCCCCTCCCCTACGCCAAGTCGGGAAAATGGCAAACGTTCTGTTGTACAACCAGGCCGGAACCCCAGCGGGCCCTCGGGGCCTCTTCGCCGAATCGCCCCGTGCCGTTGCGCCTCCTCTTCCTCACTTGTCTCGTCCTCTGTGGGCTCGAGGCAGGCGCGCGCGCCGCGGTGGAGGAACTCGACGTCGCCCCTGCCGAGGAGCTGGCTGCGCTCGAGGAGCGCTCACTCGACGCCGTTCAGGTCGAGACGGTCGGTTCGCTGTGGCCCGAGCGTGTCGAGCTGCGTTCGGTCCGTCCCGGCGACAAGGCCAGCGGCGCGGTGATTCGTCGTGCGCTCGAGGAACTGTCGGAGAGTGGTCGCTTCGCCGAGCTCGACGCCGAGCTGCAGGACAGTGGGGGGCGGCTCACGTTGGTGGTGTGGGTGCGTCCGCGGCGGCTGCTGGCGCGCGCCGTCGTCGAGGGCTCACCGCTCACCGGTGACGAGGTGCTGCGCGCCTGGTCGCTCTCGCCCGAGGACGAGCTCACCGATCGCGTGATCGAAGAGGCGCGCGAACGAGTGCGGGCCTTGCACGAGCAGGCCGGCTACCTGAGCTCGAAGGTC
>DATIDO010000693.1:0-2533 GCA_035456245.1 Polyangiaceae bacterium | reverse complement strand
CTCGACGTGCCCAAGCGGCTGTTCGGCGACGTGCCCGTGGCGGTCGCCAACGACGGTGACGTGACGGCGCTCGCCGGCGCCATGAACCTCGGTGACAACGCCGTGCTCGGCATCGCCATGGGCACCAGCGAGGCGGTCGGTTACGTCAACCGCCAAGGTCTGATCACCGGCTGGCTGAACGAGCTGGCCTTCGCTCCCGTCGACTACTCGCCCGAGGGTGGCGTGGACGTCGAGTGGTCGGGTGATCGCGGAGTCGGCTGCCAGTACTTCTCGCAGGACGCCGTGATTCGCCTGGCGCCTCGCCTGGGCATCGAGTTCGAAGCCAGCACTTCTCCCGGCGAAAAGCTGAAGAAGGTGCAGGAGGCGTTCAAGGCGGGGGATCGCCGGATCGCTGCCATCTACGAGTCGATCGGTGTCTACCTGGGCTACGCGCTCATCCACTACGCCGAGTTCTACGACATCAAGCACGTGCTGCTGCTCGGCCGCGTCACGAGCGGCGAGGGCGGCACCATCCTGGTCGACAAGGCACGTGAGGTGCTGGCCCTCGAGGCCCCCGAGCTCGCCGCTGCCATCACCCTGCACCTGCCCGACGAAGCCTCGCGCCGCGTGGGTCAGTCCATCGCCGCCGCCAGCCTGCCCAAGATCGGTTGAGCCCTTCTTCCCACCAAGTCGCATCATGAAACTGCACCAAGCGACCGCCGAAATCTTCGTCTGGGACCAGCGCCCGCTGGCCGAGGCCATCTCGCGCACCACCCACCTGGCCGTTTGCGCTCACCAGGACGACATCGAGATCCTGGCCGCGCACGGCATCCTCGAGTGTTTCCATCACCCCGGTCGCGCGTTCAGCGGCGTGGTGGTGACCGATGGCGCCGGTAGCGCGCGCGACTACGAGTACGCCGACTACACCGACGAGCAGATGAAGGCCGTGCGCCGCATCGAGCAGAAAAAGGCCGCCTTCGTCGGCGAGTTCTCCTCGCAGTTCTTGCTCGATCATCCCAGCAAGCTGGTGAAGGACGCCAAGGAGACGGTGGTCGTGGACGAGCTGGCGCGCATCATCGAGGCCACGCGCCCGCAGGTGCTCTACACCCACAACCTCACCGACAAGCACGACACTCACGTGGGCGTGGTGCTCCGCACCATCGCTGCGCTGCGCAAGCTGCCTCGCGAGGCGCGCCCGGAGCGGGTGATCGGCTGCGAGGTGTGGCGCGACTTGGACTGGGTCCCCGATCAGCTGAAGGTGGTCATGGACGTGACCCGTCACGAGAACCTGCAAGCCGCGTTGCTCGGCGTGTTCGACTCGCAGATCGCTGGCGGCAAGCGCTACGATCTGGCCGCGCTCGGTCGCCGCAAGGCGCACTCGACGTTCAGCGAGAGCCACGGCGTCGACAAGGCGCAGGGGCTCATCTACGGCGTCGATCTGCGTCCTCTCGTCGACGACGAGTCGCTCGCCCCGCTGGCCTACGTGGATCGGCTGCTCGCGGCCTTCCGCGAGGAAGTCTCGGCTCGCATCGGCAAGCTGGGCTGAGTTCCCTGGACGGCGCCTGTCTTCGGGGCGGCGCCTGTCTTCGGGGCGGCGCCCTGCCTTTGGGGCGCGAAGCGGAAGCGGCAGCCGGCGGCTGGTTGGTGAGGTCTGGCTCGGCGTGGTAGCCCGGGCGGCGTGAAGTCCTCCTTTGCTTGGTCGTTGTTCGTTCTTCTGCCCGCGGCGCTGATCGGCTGCAGTTCGGTCGAGGCGACCAAGCTGCCCAACGGCGGCTATCGGATCTTGTGCGAGAAGGGCATGGCCGACTGCGTCGGCCGCGCCGAGAAGATCTGTTACGGCAAGGGATACACGATCCTCGCGGGCGAGAACGCCACCCACCGCATCGGCGGGTCTTCGAGCAGCTACCAGGACGTCGTCTACGTCGGTCAGCTCGAGGTGGTGTGCGGCTCCGTGAAGGTAGCCGAGCCCGTGTGTTCGCCGACGCCGGCGACCCCCGTCACGCTGTCGGCCGCTCCGGCGGTCGTTACCCCGGCTCCCGCGACACCCGCACCAGCGGCGCGACTGTGCATCCCGGGCGCGGCGCAGGGCTGCGTGGGGCCTGGTGGTTGCCAGGGTGGGCAGAGCTGCCTCGCCGACGGCTCGGGCTATGCGGCCTGTGATTGTGGCGGGTCCCGAGCTGCCGCTCCGACCACGCCGGCGCCGGCTGCTCCTGCGCCCGTGACGCCCGGCGCGACTCCTCCGGCCGAGCCTTTGCGCAAGCCCTGAGTTTGCTCGCAGCTCGCTCGGGGGGCCCTCGGCTTGTGCTCGGGCCCCTCGGCTCGCTCGGGGGCGCCGTTGCCCCTCAGCGCTGCGTGAGACGCGCGAGCGCCAGCAAGGGGCGCTCGCCCTTTTCATGACGGTCGGCTCGGCACTGACCCGAGCCGCGCTCCAGCCAGCGGCAGACGTCGGGACGTCGCTCGTAGACCGAGCAGCGGAAGCTACGGTCGCTCGGATCGACGATCAGCGCGGCGCAGTGGCCGTCGACCAGGCGCATGTAGCAACGGTTTCCGATGA
>DATIDO010000692.1:0-3063 GCA_035456245.1 Polyangiaceae bacterium | reverse complement strand
TGTGGCTCGTGCGCCGACGATCTCCTGTGCACCCCCACCGGGCGCTGCTGGGACAACTCGGTGACCCCCGTCGCCCGACACGGGCAGCTCGCCATCGACGGGACCAAGATCGTCGACAGCCACGGGGACGTGACCCAGCTCAAGGGCGTCAGCACGCAGTGGCTGAACTGGGAGCAGGCCTACTCCACCAGCCGCGAGGCGATGCGCTGGCTACGCGACAACTGGGGCCTGAGCGTCTTCCGCATCGCCAACGGCATCGAGGGTCAAAACGGCTACCTCACCGAGCCGGCCGATCGCCTGGAGATGGTGCGCGACATCATCGACAACGCCATCGCCAACGAGGTCTACGTGCTGGTCGATTGGCACACCCACGAGCCCGAGCACCTCGACGAGGCCAAGGCGTTCTTCGCGGCCATCGCCGAGGAGTACGGCGACGAGCCCAACGTGATCTACGAGCTGTTCAACGAGCCGCTGGCGCTCGACTGGTCGACCGAGCTCAAGCCCTATCACGAGGAGCTGCTCGCCGTGATCCGTGCGCACGATCCCGACAACCTCGTCGTCGTGGGCACGCCGCGCTGGGACCAGCGCCCCGATCTCGCTGTCGCCGATCCGATCGCCGACGCCAACGTCGCCTACACGCTGCACTTCTATGCCTGCTCACACCAAGCGGCCATCCGCGCCAACGGCAGCGCCGCGCTGGCCGGTGGCCTGCCGCTGTTCGTGACCGAGTGGGGAGCTACTCACGCCGACGGCGGAACGGCCGCCAACCCGGGTGTGTGCGAGACGCCAGCGCGCGACTGGCACGCCTGGTTGGAAGAGAACGACGTCAGCTGGGCGGCGTGGAAGCTGGACGACGGGGACGACTCGTCGTCGATGTTGGCCACTGGGGCCTCGGTGAACGGCGGCTGGGACGAGGACGATCTGCACGGCCACGCCTACCTGGTTCGAGAGTTCATGCTCGACGAGCGCTGAGCCTGGGATGCTGGGCCTGGGATGCTGGGCCTGGGATGCTGGGCCCGGGTTTGGGGCGCGCACGCTGGGCGAAGGACGCCCGCCATGTCTGCTCCTCGCCCATCGCTTCGCGCTGCCGGACAAACTGCACTTGCGGGGTCGAGAGTTGTTCTCCTCCCCAGCGAGCGAATGCGCGCAGTAGAGCCGGCGAGCGTATCCGCACAGGTGTGGGGCAGATTGCCTCCACCGAGCGGAGCTGGCTCGGGACAGCCGCAGGCGCAGTGAGCGCCCTTCCGCCCCACTGGGGTGCGGATGGCGCTGCTGCGGCAGTGGCATGGCGGATGCAGGTGCCCGGAGGGGCGTGGCGTCGATTTCGACGACGCTCGCGGCGAACGGAGAGGGCACCCACGAATGACGAGAGCAGCCGAGCGGAATGGGATCCAGGACGAACAGTGGCGCGGTGTTTCCGAACGGCGTCGCTGTCCGGTGTGCGGAGCCAGCGAAGGCTGTCTTGTGCACGAAGAAGACGACTTCGCTTCCTGCGCACGTGCGCCGTCCGATTGGCCACTCACCAATGGCGCCTGGCTCCACCGCCTGCCTGCTGACGGTGAGTGGGGAGTGGGCGGAGACAGCGCCTCACTGCACGAGGACAGCGGCGTGCGCTCGATCGGGCAGCGGCCGTCGAAGCTTCGAGGGCCTGAGTGCACGTGAACGACAGACCGAGCGACACGCACGGCGCCGCTGCTCGTCGCTCGTTCTCGAACATCGACGAAGCGACCGTCTGGGACGATCCAACGTACTTGCGCGGAGAGATCCTCACCGACGCTCTCTTGCAAGAGCACGCGGGCGCGCTGGCTCGTGCTCACGGCAAACCGACCACGCAGGGCTCGGCTCGCCCGCTGCGCCGGCGCTTTCTCGAGACGCGCCAGCTGATCCAGCGAGCCTACGCTTCTCTGGCCCAGGGGGCCGAGCGCAAGCGGGATCCGTCGCCGGCCGAGCTGTGGCTGCTCGACAACAGCCACGTGGTCGAGGGGCAGCTTCGCGAGATCGAGGAAGATCTGCCGTGGGGTTACCTGGTCGAGTTGCCGCGCATGAGCCGGGGTCCGATGAAGGGGTACCCGTTGGTCTACGGGCTTTGCCTCGATTACCTCCGTCACACCGACTGTCACCTCGACCTGGGAGCGCTCGCGCGTTTCGTCGACGCGTACCAGCGCGAGCGTGTCCTCACGATCGGCGAACTTTGGGCCATCCCCATCATGCTGCGCCTGGGGCTGGTGCTCGCGGTCGGTGCGCTAGCGGTCTCGGAGGCGCGGGCCGATGATCGGGACCTGGCCGAGCAGTGGGCCCTGAACTTGCTGGGGCCGAGCGCCGTGAGCCCAGCGCCGGTGACGGCGGCGAGGCGTGAGGCGCTGGCTCGCCTGCTGCGCAGCCACAAGCAGCAGCCGAGCGACGCCTTCCTGGTCACGCTGCTCAAGAGGCTGCGGGAGCGTGAGGACGCCCCCGCCGAGGCGATTGACTGGATCGCGAACCAGACCGCCCGATTGCAGGCCACACCCGATGAGCTCGCTCGGCGCTACCACGTGCGCCAGGCAGCTGATCAGGTTTCGGTCGGCAACGCCATCACCAGCATGCGCTCCATCAACAGCGTGGACTGGAGCGAATTCTTTCGCGCGACCAGCCACGTCGAGGCCGTCCTCGCACGCGACCCGATCGGCGTGTACGCCAGACAGGACGACGCCACGCGGGACCGCTGTCGCCACGCTGTGGAAAGACTGGCGCGCTCGGCGCGGCGGAGCGAGATGGACGTCGCCCGGACGGCGCTGGGCCTGGCCGAGTATTGCGCGGGGGCGCCGGAGGAATACCGGGCTCACGTCGGCTACTACCTATTGGACGAGGGACGGGGCGAGCTCCAGGCGGCGCTCGCCCATCGGCCTCCCTTCCACCGGTGGTTTGGCGAGCTGGTCGAACGTCGCCCCGGCCTCTTCTACCTCGGGCCGCTCGCGCTGGGGACCGTCGGTCTCGCGTTGTTGGCTTGGTTCGGCTTGTCCCTCGTTCAGGTGCCCCTGGTCGTGCGCGTCCTGGTGACGCCGGCCCTGCTGCTTGCGGCGAGTG
>DATIDO010000691.1:0-3746 GCA_035456245.1 Polyangiaceae bacterium | reverse complement strand
GTACCGTCGTCTCCTCTTCTCGGGTCACGTCGTGTTCTGCGGCGAGCGCCCCCAGAGTGGTCCTTCCGAGCCCTAACGACGACCGCCCCCCCGTTTGTCGCGGTCGGAGCGCTGCACGAGCTGGTGGTTGTGGAGCTTGGTATAGTTGGCGGAGAGCGCCCTTTCGCGTGCGGCAACGATGGCCCTAGGATGACGTGATGCTGCGCCGTGCGCGTTCACTTGTCCTGGCTGGTCTCGTCACGTTGAACGGTGTGGCGTGTGGAGGGTCGCAGGCGACGGCTCCTGCGGCCGATACCCCGAGCGCAAAGAAGTCGGAGGCCCCGCCGGGACGCCCTTCCGGCCAACCCTTTGGTGGCGAAGGTTACGGGTTCGTCGAGGCCACCAGCAAGAACGGGCGCTTCGAGGCAGTGCGTCGGTTTGCAGGGACGACACCGCCGAGCTTCGGGCACCACGGTGAGGCAGGGGTCGAGGCTACGCTCGAGATTTTCGATCTCGTGGCGAATAGCTCGCGCCCGTACGAGGAGATCATCGACGTGGAGCCGAGTCGACGCTTCTTTCTCTTGCTCGAAGGGAAGGCGCCGCTGCTGCTCGACACGAAGGACGGCACTCGCTCGTTGCTCCCGTCCGCCGACCCGGAGGGTGACGACAATGCTTGCCTGCCGCCCCGACAGGCCGCGTTTTCTGCGTCGGGGCGCCGCATCGCCTGGCTGACTGGGGGAGCCCACGAGGTGCGTGTGCGCGATCTTGGGGACGGCTCCGAATGGCCGCTCACGTCGGCGGAGCGCATCTGGCGCGCTTGGCCCGATGACGACAGGAAGGGCGCCGTGTTGGGCGAGGTCCCGGCGGGCGAAGACTGGCCGATGCAGCAGACGAGCTGCGCCTGCCGTTGGTGTGGACGCTTCGCCGCATCTTACGGCTTCTACGGCTGAGAGGGTCCGGAGTTCAGCTTCGTGCACGTCGACCCAACGGGGGAGCGCACGCCCAGTGAGCCACCCGAGTACAGTCGCTCCTGGATTGCCGCCGACGACGAGGGCTGCGTGATCGAGCCGCGCGAGGACGAGGAGGCTCTCGAACGGGGACCTTGGCAGAGGGTGTGTCCGTGAGGGCTCGCGATGCACTTGGCTCTCCACCAGCTGAATCCGGAGCGTGCCGCGCCGTAACTTCCAGGCCCTTCTCGGACAGAACGCAATCCGTGGACAGCACCGTCGCGGGGAGCAGCCCGGTGCATTCGAGCTCCTCCAGAACGCTGGAGGTCGACGGCTCGCCGCCAGCGCCGTCATCGTCATTCGACTTCTCGGGCGAGGTGCACCCCAAAACGAGAGCCGCGGCCGCCATCAACGGGGCGAAGCGAGTGAGCAAGCCTACCGGAGCACCAACCAACGCGTGCATGCCCACGGAGAGCGGAAGCGCGAACGAGTTGGGCGACGGCATTTCTGCAAGACTTCCGGTGCGGTCTTCTGGAGTCAAGCAGGCCCCCAATGCCGCGCGTGAGGGCCGTGGCCCTGAATACCAGCCGAAAACGAGCATCTCGTTCAGGACAGGATGATGCGTCGCTGCAGGTGCGGCTCGATCAGTTCCACCTCGAATGACCAACCGTACACATCCAAAACCTCACCGTTGGTCAGCTCGAAGTACAGCCTACCAGGCGATTCGTTCCACATTTTGAAGTGAACACTCAGGACGTCCCTTCTGTCGAGTGTCAGCTCCTCTGTCATCCATCTTCTCCAGATTCGTTGGTTGGTCACAACGAGCTCGTACGCAGGTTGTCCCGACGTGCCCTCGTGCTTCCAGGCGCCATAGGCCAGGTACAGTGAGAACGGGCCGAGAATCCAGACGACTCGACCAAAGCCGGCGAACAGAGAAATCGCGGCCGCTGCAGCGACGAGCCCGGCTGCCCAGGTATGTGGGTGTGCCCGCCGCGCTTCCGAGACGAGGACTACCTCACCAGGGGACAGCTGAAAGGCGGCCACGGTATGAGGCGGCATGATCCCTGTTACGGTACTTGGGAGATCGCACGGTGCAACCACCTCGACGCGCCTTCAGCGCAGGATCTCACGGAGCAGCGCGACATCCGCATGCGTTACCTTGTTTTGCCCAAGGTCGGATGGATCGACGTCGAAGGTGAGGAGGAGCGTGCTCGTCTTCTCGCGAAAGCGCTCGTCGACCCAGCCTTCGGCTCGCGCGCCGGGACTACCGACGAAGGAGCTACCTCCAGGCGTACGTTGCATCAGGGTGACGCGGAGGATGAGTTCGGTCTCTGAGTGGCCTTCCAGGAGGCGCGGATTGCAGAGAGTGCCGTCGGCGCCCAGCGCGCCGATGAACTCGCTCCAGACACCCTCGTTGGAAGCAGCCCGCAGGAGGCGCACGCGGGCGGTCGTTCCCGCGGAACACTGAATGCTGACTTCGGTCTGACCCTCGCGGGGCCCACGGCGGCGGGCCCAATCAGTCACTCGCCCCAGGACGGCCCGTAGACCATCGCGGAGTTCGGCGGTTGGCTTCGCTTCGGCAACCAGAGGGGCGTCGTGGCCCCGAGTCGACCTGTTCATCGAATCGAGAGTGGCGCGGAAGACACCGCCGTCGAGACCCAAGTCGATCGTCCTTGGTGCTGCTGTCGAGACGGTGGCGCCGCCCTCCCTCCCCGGAGCACTCGGCGCGGCCACTGATTCGCCGCCGGTTGTGCCTTCGGTGGCTGTGAGGGGTCCCGCTACCGTTTTCGTTTCGACGCCGAATGCGTGGGGTTTGGATATCGCGGCAAGGGGGAGCCGTTCGTCGGCAGACGGGACTAAGAGGCTTTCGACGTCGATGGGCTCGCTCATGTCGAGCTGCAGAGGCGCTGGCGGTTGCACGGCCCTCGGCGGTGGTGCGCCCAGCGTTGTGGCTACCGCGACGCCAACCAGCACGTGCACGCCCACGGAGAGCGGAAGCGCAAACGAGTTGGGCGACGGCATGCTCGCAAGACTTCAACTGCGGTCCCCGGGCGTCAAGGAGGGCAACGGGGGCGCACGCAACAACGGACTGCACGGGCCCCTGATTGCGCACTGCCTTCCGACGCTCTGGATGTTGCTCCTTGTGGAGGCGCCCTGATCCGCTCACTCGGCCTGGGGCATCGGAACGGAGAAGTCACGACTCTGGCAGGATTCTTTGGGAGCGTCCGATTGGCCCACAAGTTGTCGAATTGCTGATAGGATTTGACAGCCATGCCGACGGTGCTGCGCTCGGGCCCCTACCGGGTATACTTTTACAGCCATGAGCCGAATGAGCCGCCGCACGTCCATGTCGACAGGGAGGACGCTTCGGCAAAATTCTGGCTCGAGCCCGTCGAACTGGCCCGAAATCTGGGCTTTTCACCGCGCGAGCTGAGGCAGCTCGAGTCTTTGGTTCAAACGCATCGTCGGAATTTATTGGAGGCCTGGAATGAGCACTTTGGATCCTAAGCCAGGCGAGAGAATCGTTGGGGTGCGTGTGGACCTCGACTCGTTGAGTGCCGATCTCGCGGATGGCAGGACCATAACCGTCCCCCTGAGCTGGTTTCCTCGATTGCTCCACGCGTCAGCGGAAGCACGTGGCAACTTCCGAATCTCCAGTGGCGGATTTGGGATCCATTGGCCTGACGTCGACGAGGATCTGAGCTCTGCTGGTCTCCTCCGAGGCGCGCCTGCAGCCCCCGGTCGCAAGGGTGCGGCGTAGCGTTGACGGGCAGTCTAAATCTCTCGTCTGCAGCAGCCGCAAGCAACTCGGGCGCGTCC
>DATIDO010000690.1:0-4927 GCA_035456245.1 Polyangiaceae bacterium | reverse complement strand
AGCCAGGCCGGCCGCCTTCACGTAGGGATCCTGGAGGCTCGAGTTCGGACCACCCGAGACTGCACCGGCAGGCGCGCTCGGGAAGGCCGAGTCGGCCTGCTTGGCCCAGAAGCGATGGTGCGGGTTGACCAGCGGCAACGAGCCGAAGCCCGTCACGTACGACTGGGACAGCGCGTTGCGACCGAGCAGGTAGTCCATGCCGCTGATCACGCCCTCCAGGTACTTGTCCTGCTTGGTGATGTCGTAGGCCAGGCCCATCACCACCAGGTTGTTCAGGATGAAGCTGTTCGAGCCCCACGGGTACTTGCCGGTCGAGTCGGCAGCGAAGGGCACGCGGTAACCCTGGCGCTCGACGAGCGCCAAGTACTTGTCGGCAGCGTCGGTCAGCTTCTTGCGCTGAGTCGCCTGCTCACCGACCAACAGCGCGCCGGGCACCACAGCCAACGAGATCGTGCCGAGGCCATCGGTCGAGGCCCAGTTCATCGAACTGGGCACTCCGTCCACCTTGTCCGTCAGCTTGGTCAGCCAAGGCGACGAGTCGATGAACGAGCGGTACTCGGGCTTCTTCGTGGTGATCCACAGCTCGGAAGCCGCCCAGAAGAAGTCGTCGGTGACGTCCTTGTCGTCGTAGGGACCGCCGCCCGAGCCATCGCTGGCCGGAGCGTAGACGGCAGGGTTCTGCTGCGCGGCCAGCCAAGCACGCTCGGCGGCGGCCTCCAGCTTGGACGCGAACGCCGGATCGATGCTCTTCCAGATGCGGGCACCTTGCGCCGCGGTGGCGGCCACGTTGAGCGTGGCTGCGGTCGAGACCGGACGCAGGTTGCGCTTCATCGCTGCCTCCGCCTGATCGGGACGCAGACCGAGCGCGGTCCAGCTCACGTCGTGGATCTTGTGGTGCACCATGCCGGCCTTGGGCTTGCCCTCCGGCACCTGCATCTTGAGGAAGAACTCGAGCTCGAAGCGGGCCTCGTCGAGGATGTCCGGCACGCCGTTGCCGCTTTCGGGGATGTTCCCCTTGCGGTCGGCGAAGGCCTGAGCCTCACCGAAGGCCTTGGCACTCTCGTACTGATTCAGCAGCGTCCACACCGAGATGCCGCCGTTGACGACGTACTTGCCGTGGTCACCGGCGTCGTACCAGCCGCCCGTCACGTCGAGCGAGTAGGTGCAGCCCGTCCCCTTGCCGCACGGCACGGCCTTGTCGCTTTGGGCGTGACCGGCAGCGCGCGTCAGCTTCTCCTGCCCGGCGTAGGGCATGGCGATCGGGACGCCGCTGCGGTTGTGGTAGTAATACTTGAGCGCGTCGTACTTCAGCTTCGAGTACAGCTCGTCGCCGATGCTGAACTCGGGGCTCTGCGCCTGGCCGACGCGGACGGCGTAGCCCGTGCCCGGCTTCTTGAACTTGGTGAAGTCGAGCAGCTGGACGCTGTCGTGTGAGTCGGCGTCGAGGCCGAAGGGTGTCGACTTGCCGGTGAACACCACCTGCCCGTCCTTCACGACCTCGAAGGCCTGCGGCTGACCGTCACCGGTCACCCAGGTGGCGATCTTCTTGCCACCCGTGAAGTAGCCGACCTGGTTCACGCGGATCGTGGGGAGCGCGGCCTTGGCTTCGGGCGGGGGCGGCGTGTACTGCGGATCGGTCAGGTACACGTCGTCGATGCAGACCTTGAAGGGAGCCTGCGTGTTGCGAGCCATGTTGCCACCGAGGTGGAAGGCGAACTCGGGCGTCGCGTCGTCGCTGGCGTTCATGGTGAAGGTGCCCTTCACCGTCTGCGGCTCGGTCGTGACCGGCACCGTCTTGTACCAGTACTCGGCGTAGGGAGCGTTCGACATGCCCACCTTGGGGCGCGCCATGGTCGGCTTGTCGGACCAGATGCGGAACTGCACCTGATAGGTGTGCCCCTTCTGGATCACCATCTCGCGGTGACGTAGCTGGGCGTCCCAGGCGTTCGAGCCCGACGCGTCGATGGTGAGGCAGAGCGCGCCGTCCTCGACGGCAGCCGAGCCCTTGGCCGGATCACTGAACGACGTCGTCCACGGCAGGCTGGTGCCGTCCTCGAAGTCGGGGTTCTTCACCAAGTTGCCGCCGGACGGCGCCGGCTCGGTCGGCTGAGCGCTGGCGGAGGAGTCGGAAGCGCTGCTCGCGCTCGCCGAGCCGCCCTTCTTTTTGCAGGCGCCCAGCGCCAGGCCGATCGTCAGAATTCCAAGGATGGATACAGCTCGCGTTCGCATGTCGTTTCGTATCGAAGGAGAAGTGGATCGGGCCTGGCCTGGGGAGCAGCTTACTTGCAGCCGGTGAAGCGGAGCTGGTCGACCGTGATGTCGTAGGTCGCGCCGGGCTCGCTGACCTGGAACTGCACGCCGTAGAGCGCCGTGGTCTCGATGCTGCCCTTGCGCGGCTTGCCCCAGCCCTTCATCTGCTTCATCGAGGAGAACGGCACGATGTAGTGCTGCCACTCGTCACCGATGATCAGGTCGGTACCGAAGTCGTTGAAGCACTCGCTGCAAACGCCGCCATCGGGGTCGGTGTTCACGTCGGGCACCTTGAGGCGAACCTTGCCCACGGAGCCGGGGGCCTTCTTGGCCCAGAACTCCACGCCGCCGTACTTCGAAGCGTCGTAGCCTCCCTTGGGGTCGACGAAGTTCATGCCCATGCCGCCGAGCACGATGGCGCCCTGACCGACGACACCCTTGAAGCGGGCGGCCCACTGGGTTCCGTCCGCGCCGCCGGGCGACATCTCGAAGGTGCCACCCAGAGCGCCGGCCTGCGGCCACACCTCGGTGCCATCACCCTGCATGAACGTGTACCAGTAGCCACCGCGGCCGCCGGCCACGAACGTCTGGTTGTTGCTGTCCTCGCCGTCGTCCAGCAAGGCACCCGGTCCCGGACAAGCCCGGCCGTCGTCGGTCTGTGCGAGGCTGGGGTCGGTGGGGCTCACCTTGCAGCCGACCGCGCCCATGGCGAGGATCGAGCCGATTCCGAGGAAGGTGGTGGAGACGAGCTGCTTGGTTCGTTGCATGACTGGGTCCTGATGATTCTGGGTCTGGGGATCGAGGGAAATCGGCCTGTGGAAGCCCTACCCAATGCCCGGACGTTGGCACGGCCTGGTACAGCGGGACGGGCGGCAATTCAAGCGCGGACGTGGAAACGATGGTTGGGGCTCACCGATCGGCGAACGCTGGAGCGGCGGCTGGCTGGCCAGCGGGTCACTGACCCGCACCCCCCGCGCCACCGCCACCACCACTGCCCCCCGCACCGTCCTCGACGATGCAGTCGGCACAGGGCTTCGCGTCCTCGTTGGCCGCGGCCACGGCCACCAAGGCGTAGGCGAGCGCCGTGTTCCAGTTGATGGCGATCTCGTTGTGCAGGTAGTTGGGTGCGGTGTCGGTCCAGGTCTTGGCCGGGTACTCGGCGCGCGAATCCTCGGGCTCGGTGAAGAGCCGAGTGTGCGGGCCACCGATCAGGAGCCCCGGCCACGGATTGTCGACTCGGTCGGCTTCGGAGGGGCGGTGATGAGGGAAGCGCGGCGGCTTTTCGCCTACTCCCGTCACGAACGAACGACCGTAGTAGTTGAGGCCGAGCAGGTGATCGAGCTGCTGCTGGATGCCGTCCAGGTACTCGGGCTTGGGTTCGACGTAGTAGGCGGTGATCCAGTTGAAGGCGAAGCGGGCGACCACGCCGTTGCTCCCCCAGTAGTATGCCGGGGTCGCGCGGCCGTAGACGTCGTCGTGAGCCGCCTTGGCCAGACCATCGGCGACCGAAAGGAACGACTGCGCGATCCGTGAGCGGATCGCGGGATTCCGACCCTTCCGCTCGGAGCGCAGGTACGTCGACAGGGCCAGGTTGGCGGCGTTCGGCCAGTCGAACTCGTTCGATGCGCCCCACTCGGCAATGCGCTCTTCGAGATCGGCTAGATAGGCCTCGTTGCCCGTGGTCTCCCACATCTCGGCCAGCGCCCAAATGCGCTCGTCCTGGTCGGGTCCACCGGTGTAACCGCCCGTCTCCACGTCCGACTGCTTGGGCGCCAGCGCCTCGAGGTTCGCGTCGAGCCAATCCTGGCCCTTGGTCGCGCTCTCGAGACAGCGCTGCGCGAAGTCCTTGTCGTAAGGCTCGTAGAGGCGCGCAGCGAGGGCCAGCGCGCCCACGGCATCGGCGGTCGACGCCGAGCTGGCCGAGATGAAGTAGCGCTGCTGCTTGTCCATCTCCGGCATGACCATGCCCTCGAAGTGAAGGGCCGTGACCTTGTGCGCGAACGAGCCGTCCTCGTATTGGACCTTCAGCAGCCACTCCAGTTCGACTCGGGACTCGTCCAACAGATCGGGGACGTCGTCACCGGCCTCGGGGATCTCGAGCGCCAGCTCGCGGCTGAACGCGGGAAAGTGCTCGAACGCCTTGAGCAGGAAGGCGACCGCGAACGCGCCGTTGTTGACGTACTTGCCGTAGTCGCCGGCGTCGTGCCAACCGCCCGTATCGTCACGGCTCCCCTCGCCCACGCGCGAGAGCGAAGCCTCTTCGAGGTGACAGGCTTCGTGCGCGAAGGCATCGGCGTCGTGCTCCAGCTCGACGCCGACGCCGCAGCGCTGCCCGTAGAGTCCTTGCATGGTGGCGACCAACACCGAGCCGAGGGCATCTGCTCCGATGCTGAACTCGGGCGAGCGGCCTTCGGTCGTCTGGACGTAATAGGTTCCGGCGTCTTTCAGCGCGGTGAAGTCGGCGACGTAGAGCTCCTCACCGGTATCGCGAGCGACGTTCGGACCGTCGGCCTCACCGTCGAAGACGCTCTCGTCGTTGTCGACGCGGCGGATGCTGAAAGACGACGACTCACTGTGAAAGACCGCCGTCTTTCGTCGGTTCGTTAGGTAACCAACCGAATCGACGCGGACCCCGTAGTCCATCTGACATTCGCCATCGACCAGGTTGGCGCCTTCC
>DATIDO010000689.1:0-12087 GCA_035456245.1 Polyangiaceae bacterium | reverse complement strand
CCAGGCCTTCAGGGGAGACCCAGCGCAGCCCGTCAGTCACCCGTCGAGTAGGACCAGACGCGTCCGCCGACGGAGGGCTGGGTCGCTGCCTTCTCGGCCTCGGTGAGGCGGAAGATGCAACGGTAGGTCGCGCGCGTGGCGAGCGGAGTCCCGTCCTTGGTGAGCTTGGGCTTCCAACTCGGCCCCTGCAGCACCGAGCGCGAGCAGGCTTCGCCGAAGCCACGGCCGCCGGGATCGGCGTTCTCGACCCGCAGATCACTGGGGGCACCACTGGCGTCGATGCGCACGCTCACCACCACGTCGCCTTCGACCTTGTACATGCGCGCCGTACCGGGGAAGTTGCGATCCACGTAGGGCTGCAGGTGCGGGGGGGTCGCTTCGCGCGAGAAGTCGCGAGGCGCCAAGCTGGACGCGCGCCCCACGCCGGCGGCGAGTCCGCGAGGTCCGCTGCCTCCGCGACCGAGAGAGGTGCCGGTGCCGCTCGGCATCGCCCACGGTGACTCGTCGCTGTCGCTCGCCAGGAGTGGAGCGGCCTCTTCGTTCGTGGGGTTCGAGGCCGCAGAGGCCGCGGGGCTCGAGTCGCTCGTCGTGGTGGCGTTCGAAGGAACTGCGGGGGCAGCAAGGGTGCGCGTGGCAGCGGTGGGCGTGAGTGCCGTGGCCGGCTCCGCCCGAGCCGGCGGTTCAATCACGGGCTCGGGCAACGCAGGCGGAGGCGCAGCGTCGAGCAGGACGTCGATCAGCTGCGCCGGCGCGCGGCTGACGGATGGTGCGTGGACGCGCAGCGCCGTGAGTCCGAGGTGGCCGGCCAGGGCCACGACCAGGGCGGCGAACTCGATGCGACGCGAACTGGGGCGCGTCGCCCAGAACTCGTGCACGTTCTCCCAAGGGGCGCCCATGACCCGAATTATGGGGGCTGTCGGGTCCGAGGCAGGTGCCGGAATTTCTCCGAGGCGGGGCCCATTTGGTTCCGCCCAGGACGGAAACACCCCGGAATTCAGCGGGCAGCGTCGGCAGGCGCCGTCCGGCCCCCGCCACCCCGCCCGCGCGGACCACCCAGTTTGTCCTCGGCGTCCAGCTTCTCGTAGTCGGCGAACTGAGCGGGCGAGAGCAAGGAGCGCAGCTTTTCGTCGCTCTGCCGGCTCAGCTCGGCCACTCGCGTGCGCCACTCGTCGCGGGTTTGCGGCGGGTTCTCGCCGTCGCGGAGGCGCGTGATGGCCTCGTAGTGGGCCGCCACGATGCCCGCGAGCTCCTGCGTCTGCCGCTCGTTCAAGCTCAGCTTGGACGTGAGCTCCGACGTGCGTCGCTCGTTGCGCTGCGTTTGCACCTCGACCCGTCGCGCTTCGCGTTCCTTTTCCGCGCGCTCCTTCTCCCGATCGAAGATGTCCAGCACGGCCGCCTCGAACACGGGATCCGAAACGTCTGCCTGGCTCGGCAAGGCCGCATCCCCGGTCGCGGCATCGCCGCTCCGCTCACCCGCTAGCTTGGCGTAGGCGCCAGTGAGCAGGGCGAGCCGGCGTTCGAGCGAACCGATGCGGCCTTCGAGCGCCTCACTGGACGGGGCGTCGGGCTCCGTGTCCGCTTCGACCTCTTCGGGTTCGGGGCGCTGCACCGCCGGGGGCTCGCCCGTAGCGCGCGGGCCGAGCCAGAGAGTCGCGCCCGCGCCGCTGACCCCGCCAATCAGCGCGCCCAAACCCAGGAGTAGCGGGGCGCGCATCGAACGTCAGTGCTCCGCTCGCGCTTGGAAGGACAGCTCTGCGCTGGCCGCCGGCTCACCCGACTCGGGAGCGAGCACGCGTCCCTTCAGGGTGATCTGCGTCTTGCTGGCAGGGACGCGCTGGAAATAGACGAATCCGACCACGCGCTGACCGGGGGCGAGCGGGGCGGTGTCGAGCGCCTGCTCGACCAAGCGCTGGCGGATCTGCTGCTTCTCGCTCTCGGTGCGGTTCGGCGCGTTCACCGAGCTGTCGGAGCTGCGGGTGATGATGGTGTCGGCGGGCAAGCCAATCGAACGGGTGGCGCCCCGGATCTCGATCGACTCGGGCGGGACGGGACGGAACGACGAACCATCGTCGGCGACCAACTCGAAGGCGTTGTAGTCGACGTTGACCGGCTTCTCGCCGTGGTTGGCGAGCGTGATCTTCATGGCGGTGACTTCGTCTCGCACGCGCTCATCGGCGACCCAGCTGTCGGCTTCGGCCTGGAACATCACGCCGATGTCGGTGGTGATCGAGGCCGCCTTCGGCTTGTTGGGGACCTTCTGCGTCGCGTCGGCCGGCTCCAAGCGAGCCGAGGCGCAGCCGAGGGCGAGGCCGGCAGCCAACAGGGCAGAAACGAGGGGTTTTGCGGAGAAAGAGGTCACGAGAACGTTGTATCACGAGGGTTTCGGGCCGCGCATCGAGGGTGCCGGAACGGCCATCGATTTCACCGATTCGGTCCGTCTGCGGCGGCTCGACTACCGGCCCTGGCTCTTTGCACGGGGCGACGCCTTCTTGGCGGGGCTCTTGCTGGAGCGCTTGGCGGGGCTCTTCTTCTTGGCCGAGGTGCGGGCCCTGGCCGAGGTGCGGGGGCGGGTGGTCACACCGGTGCCCTCCTCGGTCGCCTCGAACTCGGTGGGGGGCTCGGCGGGCTCGCTGGGGGCTCCGTAGCGGGTGACCAACCAACGGTCGAAGGCCAGCAGACCGAGGGCCTCGCCGCCCGGCGGGCGGCCCAGTCGCGACTCCAGGTTGTAGCCCATCGTGTCCATGTGCACCCAGTCGCGCCGTTCACCGACGAACTCGGCCAGGAACAGCGCAGCCGTGATGGCCCCCGCGTACGAGTCGGTCCCGACGTTGTTGAGATCGGCCACGCTGCTGTCGAGACGGTTCCGGTACGGCTTGTGGAGCGGGAGGCGCCAGAGCGGATCATCGGTTTCGCGCGCGGCGCGCTCGAGACCTGCCCAGCTCTCGTCGGAGTGGGCGAAGATGGCCGGCATGGCGGTGCCGAGTGCGACGCGGGCCGCTCCGGTCAGCGTCGCTGCGTCGATGAGCAGCTCGGGCTCTTCTTCCTCGGCGTCGGCGAGGGCGTCGGCCAGAATGAGCCGGCCTTCGGCATCGGTGTCACCGATCTCGACCGTGAGCCCCTTGCGAGAAGCGAGCACGTCGAGCGGACGCATGGCGTCGCCCGACACGCTGTTCTCGACCGCGGGTACCAACACCCGCAGGCGCACGGGCAGCCGACGGCTCATGATCACGTGCGCGAGCGCGAGCACGAAGGCCGCGCCGCCCATGTCTTTCTTCATCAGCTTCATGAAGGCGGCTGGCTTCAGATCGAGGCCACCGGTGTCGAAGCAAACGCCCTTGCCGACGAGGGTCACGCGCGGATGCTTCTTCTTCTTCCCCCATTCCAGCGTGCAGAGTCGCGGGGCGCGCGAGGAGGCGCGGCCCACGGCGTGGATCATCGGGTAGTTGGCGGCGAGCAGCGCGTCGCCCTCGATCTGGCTGAACTCCGCGCCATGCAGCTTGGCGAGCTGCTTCACGGAACGCCCCAGTTCGGCTGGCCCCAGATCGGAGGCCGGGGTGTTGATCAGGTCGCGCGCGAGGAAGAACGCCTCGGCGTGCGCGGTCACCACGGCTCGATCGGCGAACGCGGGCCAGACCAGCTGCGGGCCGTTCTTCTGCTCCTTCTTGTAGCGCTCGAAGCGGTAGCTCCCGAGCACGAAGCCGAGGGCGAGCGCCGACGCTGCGGCCCCTTCGGGTTCGGTGAGCACCTGGTAGAGGCCGCGGGGGAGCTTCGTGGCGAGCGCCGCGTAGTCCCAGGGTAGCGTCGGTTCGCCCACCACCAGCAACGCGACCGCACTGGCCACGTCGCCAGGCAGGAGCAGCACTTGGCCGGCGCGCCCCGCGAAGCCTGCCTGCGCCAGGTAGGCCGCCTGCGCCTCGGGCAGATCGGACCGGAAGCGCTCGTAGGCGGCGCCTGCCCTCACGATGTGCAGGGGAGTCGCTGCCTTCTTGGGAGAATCGACCAACACCCCCGTGGGGCTCTGCTCGCGCATCATCTCACCCCGAGCATACACGGCGTCGGGGCGAGGCAAACCGAGCGGATCGGCCGGGGCGGTGAAGGGAGGGGTCGAGAGCGCTCCGCTGCCGGACTAGACTCGGCCCTCGTGACCACGCGAGCCCTCCATGCCTCAGCGGTAGTCGCGGTCCTGGGGGGGATGAGCCTGGGGGCGTGCGGCTCGCCCGGCTCGCTGTCGCCCGGCTCGCTGTCGCCGGGCGAGCCAGGCGCGGACGCGGCATCGAGGGGGGCCTCCACACCGCTCGTGCCGACCTCCGAGCGGCCGGTCGAGCGCAGCCCGCCCGTCACGCATGTCGCCATCCTCGAGCCCGGTGTGCTCGCGCAGCTCGATCAGCGAGGCTGGGGGCTCGGACGCGTCGTGCTCGGTACCGACGACAAGACCACGCTCGAACTGGATCGGAACGCGGCGTTTCACGACATCTTCGAAGCGCTGCGGGCCGATCTGGCGCGAGCCAAGCGGAAGTTCCCGCTGGCTTTCCCGACCTCGATGATGGGTTTCCGGCTGTTCGATCCGGGCTGGCTGGCATCGGAAGAGATGCACTTCGAGCTGATAGGCGTCTTCAACCGCCTCGATCGGAAGGCCTTCTACCCGGGGACCTGTGGCGAGGTTCGCCTGCTGTACCGTCTCGCCTACGTCACCGAGCAGGGAGGAGAAGAGATGACCTCTCGGCTCCCGCTGACGGTCAACGTGGTCCTCTTGGTCGACGACGATGGGGCGGGGTGCGCCGAGGTGGCGCGCGGGTGGCAAACGCGTGAGGCGCTGACCGGCGAGGGGCTCGCTCAGTGGCTCGAAGGTGAAGGTCCGCTGGGCCGAGCCGCGCGCAGCCGCTTTCGGCCGAAGGCGGTCGAGACCAACCTGCAGACCATCCGCCTGCAGTCGACGGTCCAGACGAGCCTGGCGGGGCACATCGAGTATTCGATGCACGTCTTTCATCGAGAGGGCGACGCGTTCGTGCCTGCGGCCCTCGAGAACGTTCCCGACGTGGAGAGGCTGCGCCACGACGCCAAGCTGAAGGCCGAGCTCCTGGCGACCCTCTCCCGTCCCGAAGAGCTCGCCGCCCTCGACAGTGGCCTCTTGAACCTCCCCGAGCGCTACCTCGCCAAGTCGGCCATCTCGGTCTCTCCACGCGGGCTCACGCGGCTGGCCAACCGTCCCTTTTCGCGCCTCTTCGACGAGGAGGACTTCGCGGGGCTCGAGTTGAGCGGGTATCGGACCATTCGTTCGCCGACGGCACTCTTGCGGCGCCTGGACGGGGCGTCGTGCACGGGCTGCCACCAGAGCCGATCGATCGCTGGCTTTCACCACGTGGGTGACGAACCGGTCGACGCTCCAGCCTACCGCTCATTGCTGCACGGTTCGTCGAGCCACCTGCGCGCGGACTTGCTCCGCCGCGAGCAGTACGTGGCCAGTCTCGCGAGCGGAGCCGCCCCCGAGGAGTTCCGCCCGTTGCCGGAGCGGCAAGGTGTGGGGCAGGGGTACGGGGCTCCCTGCGGCCTCGGCGATCCAGGTCTCGCCGATTGGACCTGCGCCGCGGGCCTGCGCTGCGTTGCCCTGGAAGATCCGGACGTCGGCACCTGCCTGGCCGATCACGGCATCGGCGCGCCGTGCGAGTTCGGGCGCATGCTTCCGAACGACCGCCCCGAGCGGGATCGGGTGGCTGACATGCACGCCGACGCCTGCTCCGAGGGACTGAGCTGCGATCGGAACATCATCGGCTTTCCCCTCGGCTCGTGTGAGACCAGCTGCCAGCACGCGCAGCCCAACGGAGTGTGCTCGGACTTCCTCGACGTGGATGGTTACCAGAACTGCCTGCGCGGTAGCGCCAGCAATACCGACTGCGTGACGCGCTTCGTCTTTCCTACGCAACTGCGGGCCTGCGACGACGACAATCCTTGCCGTCAGGATTACGTCTGCGTGCGGGCGCCGCGCGGCCAGGGGGGCGCATGCGTGCCGCCGTATTTCGTCTTCCCGCTGCGGAACGACGGTTACCCACTCCGCCGCTGAGGGCCGAGTCACGGCGTCGGCGTCATCGCCCTGCAGCAGAGAGCTCGAGCACGGCAGCACACTCGCTGAACCCGCGCGCGTAGCGCAGCTTCTTGTCGGCGGGGGTGCGCTCGGGTTGGCTGTGGACTCTCCGCGCGAAGCGCAGCTCGGCCGCGTCCAGATCCACCACGCCCACGCGGATGAAATGGTCGCTCGCCCCGTCGATTTCGCTGAGGCTGCCGGGGCTCTTCGGCTCGTCCAGCGCGTAGAGCAAGGTGGCGCTGTGCGTTGCCCGGGCGTGACTGGCAGGACGCGCCTTGGTGAAGGTCATACTCAACTGGCGCACGGCCCCGATGTCCGCAGCGGCTGCGATGCGCTCACGAAAGGCGGGGCCCAGGTAGGTCTCGGCAATCTCGAAATCGAGCAGCCCCGAGATCCGCTCCGTGCGCTCGGCTGGCAGGTGATCACCGCGATACACCGCCCGCACTGCGTCCAACGTGGCGCGGTCCTCGATCGCCGCAGGTGGCTTCAGCAGACAACCGAGCAAGGCGTCGTTGCGCGTATCCAGCATGGCCTGGGACCGCCCCTCGCTCGTCTGCATCGCCTCGATGGGTCCGCGCAAGTAGAGCAACGGCCCTTCGAGCAGGGCGCGCAGCGCCGCTGGGTCGAGGGACTTCTCGCTGGCGGGGTGCTCGCGCGCGGCCTGGTCCAAGAAGCGCTCGGCCGTGGCTCGCCGCTCGCTGAAGCGAGCATCGAGCGCCGAGGAGGCTCGCTTCACCTCGCCGAGCAGCTGGGCGCGCGCTCGCGCCAATTCGTCCTTCCGCTCGGTCCAGGCGCGCCGGCTGAAGAGGGCCAGCGCGAGCAGGGCGAGCAGCGCTCCCACGCGCAGGGCCGCGATGGTACTCGGGGTCGTGCGGCGGACGGGGTTCGCGGCGGTTGCGCCGCGCCGCTCCAGGCGCGACTGGCCTTGGACGCTGCGCAGTACGCGGGCGCGCAGGCGTGGGCTCATCCGTGGGGTAACGAGAAAGCTCGGCATCTCGGCTCCTGGCTCAGGGCTTCGCTTCGTGCCGGCGAACATTGCGCTCGATCAGGCCGAGCAGCTGGTCACCGGTGACTCCGAGCCGTGCGGCGGCACGACCGGCCAGTGACGTGTGCGCTACTCCGGGGGCGAACTGGTACGTGGGTTCGTGCCCGGGCCCGAGCTCGACCTGGACGAAGCGCAGCTGCGTCAGCTGGGCTTCTCTCTCCAGACGCGCCGCGAAGCTGAGGAAGTGCGTGGTGATGAAGGATTGAGGCGAGAGCAGGGCGAGCGAGCGGATGACCAGCTCGAAGATTTCCTCGCCCTCCGACGGGTTGGTGCCGGAGCACAGCTCGTCGAGGATCACCATGGCGCGCGGCGGGAGTTGTTCGAACAGGCTGCGGATCCGCACCAGCTCGACGCCCAAGCGCCCTTCCGTCTGATCGGCGCTGGTCTCCTGAATCAGCGAGACCACGAGGTTGGGAACCACCGAAAGCTGCGCTCGCTTCGCCGGCACGAACAACCCGGACTGCGCGAGCAGCTGCGTCAGTCCGAGCGTCTGGAGCAAGCGAGTCTTGCCACCCGAGTTGGGCCCCGTGATCAGCAGCGTGACGTCGTGGCGGTCCGTGCTCAGATCGCAGGGCACCGGCGAGATGCCCATGCCCAGGAGCAGCGGGTTGAAGGCTCCCTCGAGCTGTCGCGGTTCGGCGGATCCCACGAAGCGCGGCAGGCTTACCTCGAGGCCGGCGGCCAAGGCCTTGTCGCGAAAGCCGAGCGCGCCCAGGTAGAACTCGAGATCGCCCAGCAGCTGCACCAAAGCCGGCAGCTCGGGGCGGACGCCGTCAAACACCGCGTCGAGCAGGCGGGCCATCACTTCACCGTCGCCGAAGCGAAAGCCGCGCGCGAACAGCTCCAGCTTGGACAGCCAACGCCGGAGCGGGGACTGGCTGAACTGGTTCTCGCTGGCCTCCGCGACGGAGACCAACTCGAGCCGCCGTACGCGCCCGTCGGCGCCGATGTCCACCTTGAAGCTCAGGGTGGCCAGGCGGTCGTCGTAGCGCAGCAGATCGCAGAGCGCGGCGAACTCCTCCGAGCCCTCGACGCGGGCTGCGAAGTCGTGCAGCCGACGGAGGCCCGAGCGGCAGTTGGCGAAGCCCCCGCTCAGCCGCTGAATCGTCTTCTGGAACACGCTCAGCAGCTCGAGCTGCCGGCGGCTGGGATCGAGCCGGTCGGCGATATCGTGCGATTCGAGCAGGGAGCGGAAGCGGCACAGCGCCTCGTAGGCGCCTTGCAGCTCGGCACGCAAATCGCTCGACGCCAGCAGCTCGGCCACGATCTCGCGACGGAACTCGACGTGCTCCTGGGCCGCTGGCGGAGCGCAGAGCGTGCGCACCAGGTGCGCAAAGGCCGGCTGGACGGGTTTGCCCGCGACGCGCACGACGAAGCAGCTGCGCACGAAGTCCGTGACGAACAGATCTCGCGCGAAGCCAGCAGGCTCGAACGTCGACCTCGCGGCTCGCGCACCGTTCAACAGCTCGGCGAACAGACCCACCGAGCTGCTGCCAGCGAAGGCAAAGACCAAGGCCGTGTCGGCCTGGTCGACGTCGATACTACGCCGCGGGTCGGCGTGGAGCAGATCCGGAATTTGCACCATGACCGGCCTAAGACAGCGCAGGCCGGCGGAAGTTCCAAGGAATCGCCACGGCCGTGTCGGTGGCCGGCCATGGGGCTGGGACCCTTCGGCGAGAGAGCTTCGCCGAAGGGTCTCGGCCCGTCACTCGCAGGCGTTGATGGCGAACGTGCGGTACCAGTCGCCCGTGGCCGCGAAGACCACGGAGCCTTTGCGCGCGGTCCCTCGGGCAACGATGCTCGGATTCACGGTCAGCGCATCGCTCAGCTTGACCGGCTCGCCCACGAAGCGCAGCTCGGCGTCGAAGCGTTGAGCCACCACGAAGCGGTCGGTTCCCTCCAGGACGTATCCGATCAGGATGCCTCCGAGGTCGCCGAGATCGAGCACGTCGACGGGGACGATGGGTGAGTTGGTGTAGATGACCTCCGAGCCCACCGTGGCGCCCGTGGTGTTCAGCACGCGACCCAACAGCGGGACCGCCGTGGGGTTGTCGCGGAAGAAGGCGATGAAGTTGTCGCCGAACTTGCCGAGGGTGTAGTTGGGCGCGAGATCCGTCGTGTGGTTGTTGCCGATCAGCACGACATCCGAGCCCTGCTGCGTATGCATCGAGCCAGTAGTCGGGTAGCGCTGAAAGACCAGCGCCGGATCGTAGCTGGAGTTGTTGTAGGACGCATCGTTCGGTCCGATTACGCCACGAACCGAGCCGACGATTCGAGTGTTGCGGCCGAGCCCCTGCATACCGGTGCCGGCCGAGAGCAGCGTCGCCGTGGTCGTGCAGTTGCCGGTCACCAATGAGGCCGTGTAGTAGGCGTGGCGACCGTACATGTTCCACGAAGAGCTCAGCCTCACCAGATCGAGGTGCCCCGTCGCGCTGTAGGGGCCTTCGGCGACGAGCTCCGTCGAAGTCATCGTGGCGTTGACACCGAACGAGACCTCCGAGAATTCGAGTCCCCACCAGCTCTCTCCTCCGGCATCGCGGTCGCCGCGCAGGAGGCCGAACGCCGAGTCGTTGTCCTTGCGCGCAATCGTGATGGCCCCGGTCGAGAGCGGCGCGGTCGACGGGGCGGACCAGGTGGTCACCGCGCCGGTTGGGGCGCCTTCTTCGTCCAGCGCCTGGGCCACGACGGCGCCATAGGTGCCGACCGAGGTGTCGGCGTAGGCGAGCAGGGCCTCACCCACGGAAGTCCAGGCGATGCTGGCGCCCTGAATTTGGCACGTGCCAGTGACGCTGTGGACGCAGCGCACCTCTCCGATGGCACTCACCGCAGGTGCGCCGGGGTAGCTGTAGGGATCGGCATCGTCGCAGTCGTCACCCGGGGCGATCTCGCACTCCGGGATGCCGTGGCCGTCCTTGTCTTCGTCGAGCGCGGCGAGCACGCAGCGCTTGGTGCCATCCACGTCCTCACACGTCGCGGTGCAGTGCGTCGCATCCTCCAGCTCGCACTCCGAAGCGCTTACACACTCGTCGCCGACGACGTTCGGGGTTCCGCCCGTCCCCGTGCCACCGAGGCCCCCGTCGCCGTCGGCTCCACCCCCGCCGCCGTGAGCGTCGTCCTCCGAGTCGTCCCAGTCACGTGATTGACAGGCATTGGTGGAGAGGCCGAGGAGACCGACGCAACAAGTCAGGGCAAGCCAGGGGTACTTCATACTCGCGTACTAGAAGGGGCGAGTCGGGGCGGTCAAGACCGGTTCACGGCTCGCGTGCAGCTGGAATCGCGGCCTACAGCATGGAAGCGGGGCCGAGCGCGCACGCCTTGAGTGCCTTTCCAGTGAGCTGGCAGCATGGGCCCATGAGTCTTCCCGCCCCGGTGGTAGCGGTCGAGCGCTGGTTCGTGTCCGAGCGTGTTTGGACGGGCCCTGGCGCGCGCGAGCGGCACTTGGCGATCGGGGTCGGGGCTGGGCGCGTCGTGGAAATGGTGGAGGGTGGAGCGCCGGAGGGGACCCCGAGCGGCGCTGTCCGAGATTGGGGACGCCGACCCCTCGTCCCCTCCTTCGTCAATGCCCACGTTCACCTGGCGATGGCGCCACTGCGAGGGATCACCGATGTCGCCGTCCGACAGGGGAACGTGGTGAGCGAAGTCTTCTTCGCCATCGAGAGTCACCTGCAAGAGGGCGACGTGCGCGCCTTCGCTCGCTTGGGCGCCTACGAGTCGCTGCTCGCGGGTGTCGGAGAGGTTTGGGACCACTATTACGCGGGGCTCGAGGTGGCCGAGGCGCTCTCGGACGTAGGGCTCAGCGGAGTCGTCGCGCCGACGCTCCAAGATCGCTCGGGGCCGGGGATGCGCGGGTTCGAGCGCGCACTCGACGAGACGCGCCGCTTGCACGAGGACGTTGCGCTGCGGGCCCGAGGCATCGTCGCGGCGCTGGGGCCGCACGCGACGGACACCGTGAGCGATGTCTTGCTGGGGCGCGCCGCCGACGCGGCGGCAGCGATGGACCTCCCCATTCATTTGCACCTGGCTCAGGCAGCCTCCGAGATGCCGGGCGCGACGGCCGATGTGGTGGCGCGTCTGCTCGAGCACGCGCGCGGTCGGTCGCTCCTGGTCGCGCATGGGCTGTTCCTGTCGGCCGCGGACATCGCGCGCTTGGTCGATGCGTCGGCGGTGTTGGCCTTCTGCCCTCTGTCGCAGCTGCAGTTCGGCTTCTTGGGGCCGCTGGGCGGCTGGGTTGCAGCCGGTGGTGGCTGGGGGCTCGGCACCGACACAGTGGCGTCGAACGATGCGCTCTCGGTGCAGCGCGAGCTGCCGCTGGTGGCGGGCTGGGGCAGCCTGGAGGCCAGCTTCTCGCCCGAGCGCGCGCGCTTGGCTCGGTCGGGTTCCGCCGAAGACGTTCGCGCGCTGGAGGCAACCCGAGTGAGCTCGGTGGGGCAGGGGACACTCGCGACCGAACGATTGCTGGAAGGAGCGTTCGGCTACCATCTGCCGCGCCACGCTCAGCTCGGCCCGCGTGGGTTGGTGGTAGGGGCAGCGGCGAACTTCCAGGTGCTCGAGCCCGAGGCGCCCGAGCTCTTTCCCGGGGACGACGTGCCGCGGTCCCTCGCCCACGGCGAAACGAGTGGCGCTATCCATGCACTGGTCGTGCGCGGGCGAGAGTTGGGCACCGCAGGTGATTTTCGCCGCAGTCTGCTCGGTAGCGTCGAGTACCGTGACGCACGCGCCGAGGCGGAGCGGCGGCGAAGCCTGCTCTGGGCGCGGGCCGCTACGCGCTCAGCGTGAAGGCGGTTCGAGCGCGTCGACGTAGCTGGCTGGCGCGGCATCGACACGCTCCAGCCGGTAGTTGCCGACGACGCGCATCCAGGTCTCGTGCACGCTGCGCTGCATGCCGAAACGGCCTTTGCGAAAATACTCCATCGGCTCGAGCTTCACGTGGAGCGGCGAGGTCGTGCGCGCCAACAGGTAGCTA
>DATIDO010000688.1:0-4014 GCA_035456245.1 Polyangiaceae bacterium | reverse complement strand
ACGCCTCACCGCCATCGCGTGCTCACCCCGGCAGGCCTGCGTCTTGAATGCCAATGGCGGCTTGACCTGTTGGGGCGACCTGAGTGGTACCAGCCCGCCAATGAGCGGCTACACCTCCATTGTGAACGGCGGGAATGTCAGCGGCATCACGTCCGATGGAGAGGTGCTGACCTGGGGTGTGACTTACCCCAATTGTCCCGCAGGGCAGGATTGTCTTGCCGACCTACCGGGGCCCCATCAGGCGGCTTTTTCTGCCTTTCGCCCGCAGAGATTCTACCTCGACGAGCTGGGGCAGGTTACCTCCAGTCGCGACAACTGGACCGGGGACTATCCTCCCTACGAGGGCGCCCTTCCAGACGCGCGACCGAAGGATACCTTCTCGACGCTGGCCGTTGGCCCTTTCATCTGTGGCCTGCACGCCGATGGAACCTTCTTGTGCTGGAGCGATACTGGCATTGGGTCGGACTCCGCACCTCTCGACGACGGCACGCACACGTATGCCTTGCTCGACCAGGCCGATGGTCTCTGCGGAATCACCCGCGAAGATGGATCCATCGTCCGCATCAGCGGGTCGACTTACGACGGGCCCACTGGCAAAGGCTACCGCGCCATCGTGACCTACACCCAGACGCCCCCTGGCGATGCGCGAAGGTGCGGTCTCACCGCCGATGGCGATCTCGACTGTTCCGCCTCACCGTACGAGCAGATGGTGCCGGCAGGGGCCCAGCTCGATAAGGTCTGTTCCGGGCGATCCTATGTCTGCGGCATCCGCTTCGACGGCAAGGTGAGCTGCTGGGGCCGCGAGGAAGGAAACTTCTCCGACGATCCCCTCATCTTGCATATTCCGGACGAGATCCGCGCTCCTTAGGATTCACGCTGGTCTCTGCTGGCAGCGAACGTTCGGGCAGCGAGCCCCTGGCCCGCGTGACCGCACCTCGAGCAGAACCGACCTCAACTCGACGGCACTGCCGGCCGATCGCTGCGGTAGGAGCGCCACTCTTTTTGCACGATCAGCCGCGCGCCGCGCGCGAACGTCAGGTAGCTGTAGGCCCACTGCATCAGGACGAAGAGGCGGTTCTTGAAGCCGGTGAGGTAGTAGATGTGCACGAGCAGCCAGGCGAACCACGCCATCACGCCGCTCAGCTCCAGCTTGCCGCTGGAGAGCACCGCGCGACGGCGGCCAATGGTGGCCATCTGGCCCTTGTCCCAGTAGCGGAAGGCGACGCGCGGCCGGTTGCGCTGATCGGCCAAGATGGTGTCGGCCACGAAGATGCCCTGCTGCAACGCCACCGTGGCGACGCCCGGTAGCCAGCGATCGCGTTCCTCTTCGCGAAAGGCGGCCTGATCACCGGCCACGAACACGTTGGGGTGGCCCTCGATCGAGAGATCCGACTTCACCAGTACGCGCCCGGCGCGGTCCCTTTGGCCGCCGACGAGAGCACCCGTCGAGGACGCCTGCACCCCTGCCGCCCAGAGCACCGTGCTGGCGCGGATGCGCTCACCGGCGACCTCGACGCCCTCCGCGCTCACCTGGGTCACCGCTCGGTCGGTCCACACCTGCACGCCGAGCTTCTCCAAGTCCGCGGTGGCGCGGCTGGACAGCTCGACCGAGAACGAAGGCAAGATGCGCGGTCCGGCCTCGATCAGGATCACGCGCGTGAGTTTGGGATCGATCGAGCGGAAGTCGCGCGACAGCGTGAAGCGGCTCATCTCGCCCAGCGCTCCAGCCAGCTCGACGCCCGTGGGACCACCGCCCACCACCACGAAGCTGAGCGCAGCGCGCCGCTCGTCCGGATCACTCGTCACTTCCGCGCGCTCGAAGGCCGAGAGCACACGCCGACGGATCTCGGTCGCCTGCTCCAGATTCTTCAGCCCGGGTGCAAAGGGCTCCCACTCTTCGTGGCCGAAGTAGGCATGCTGGGCACCGGCGCCGAGCAGCAGGGCATCGAAGGGGAAGCGACTGGCCCCGGCCACCACCGTGCCACCCTGGCCCGACTCGTCGTACTCCAGGCCATCCACCTCGGCCTGCACCACCCGCACGTTGCGGTACTTGCCGAGCAGAGTGCGGATGGGCACCGCGATGTCGGCCGGACTGAGGCCTGCCATCGCCACTTGGTAGAGCAAGGGCTGGAAGAGATGGTGGTTGCGCCGGTCGACGACCGTCACGTCGATTCCCTTGCGATTCCCCAAACGCTTGGCGCAGTTGATACCTGCGAAACCGGCCCCCACGATCACCACGCGAATCGCCATAACGACGGACTAACACGGCACCGCAGCGCATCAAGTACGCAGTGTTTCCAAAGCTACAGGGCAAGAAATGCCCATGGCCCGACACGGAGCGGCGAGCACGCAGGGCGCCAGTAGGCTGCCCAAGGGTTCAAGGGGCGCCGAGGCCACGGACGACGTGACCGAACAGGATCGGTTCACCCTGGTCGAGCGCCATCGCGTCGATCGTCTGGCCGCACGTCTCGTAGTCGGAATCGAAGCACTGCTCGTGTCCGACCTCCGTCGTCGTCCCGTGGTCGAAGTGCCAAATGACTTGCTCGCGCCAGACGAGATTCTGGTAGCAGTCACTGGCGACGTACCCGACGCACGACGAGTCTCGGTTCCCCCACTCGGAATCCCAGGTGCCGTAGTAGAAGTCGTCGGACTGCCCGACGAAGTCGAACACCTGCCCCACCGCAGGCAGCGGAATGACCTCGCTACCGCGGATCTCGAAGAGCTTCGACTCCAGGGAGAGTGCGACCAAGGTGTCGCCGTGGCGGAAGAATCGCGCGAAGCCCATGGTGTCGCTGACAATCTCCTCGGCACGGCCGTCGGCGATGCGGACCAAGATGTCGCTCGACCCGCCCACGTAGACCGAGCCGTCGGAGCCGAGGGCGACGTTGCCGTCCCAGAAATCTCCTCTTCCGTAGGGCACCACGCACTCGGCCACCTGGCCGTTCACGATGTGGCAGGCGGCCGATACCCCTTCGGCCAGGCCGGGCAAGGCTTCCTTGGGCGAGCCGACCCAACACCAGAAGTCATCGATCGACACTCCGTCGACCCCCATGGAGTAGTGCCAAGGGAGCTGGGCGAAGTCAGCCGTGCCGTCCGCCCTGTACAAAAAGATCGTGCCGTCCTCGGTGAGCGCGAAGGAGCCGTCGGCAAAGGCCCGCAGGTGCTCGTTCTCCATGCCCGCCGCCTCCGGGAAAATGAAGGGCGAGAGGGCGAGTTGCTGTCCCGCTCGGTACCAGACCACCGTTTGCCGATCGCGATCGAGCCAGGCCAGCTCGTCCCCCAAGCGGTCGATGAGAACGGGGGTGGGGCTCGTCGACAGCACCACCAATTCGGGTGAGCTCCTCTCGGGCAATGGGCGGCCGCACCCGCCGAGCAGCAGCAGCCCCCCGAGCCCAACGACTCGACCCACGACCGAACCCACCGCACGTGAAGTGAACGACATGGCTCAGCTTGGCGCCGAGCCTCACCCGAGCGGGAGTGCAAGACTTCTTGCCGCCGGTCGCAGTCCCCTCACCCTTTGGCGGGCTCGGAGCCCAACATTCACCGAAACACTTCGCTTCGCAGGTCCCCTCGCTGCATCAGGAAGTTGCCACCTGATCTTCGGGTCCGCGAGCCGGCGAGATTGGGGTGGTGAGGCGACGGCGTTGCCGCGTTGCCGCTCGAGCTCACTTCTTCGATGGCGAGCGATACCGAATTGCTGCAATCAGCGCGGAGAGCGCCGGAGGCGTCTGCCTCCGCGAAGGGTGATAGAGGTAATAGCCAGGAAAGGGCGGACACCACTTCTCGAGGACTCGGACGAGCCGCCCAGCCGCGACATGCTCGGTCACTGCGTCTGCGTAGACATATGCGACGCCGTAGCCCGCGAGAGCCGCATCGAGGATCAAGTCACCGTCATTGAATACGAGTGGGGCTTCGACGCGAAGCTCGAACGGGCGGCCCTTCTCCTCGAACTCCCACGGCAGGATGCCTCCTGTGTGCGCACTTCGATAGTTGATGCAACGGTGACGCGCGAGG
>DATIDO010000687.1:0-2037 GCA_035456245.1 Polyangiaceae bacterium | reverse complement strand
GGCGCCAGCGGGGGAGCCCCGGGGGGCGGCTTCGTCGAAGACGATGGTCTCGACTGCGCCGTGGGCACGCTGCCCGAGTCCGCCGCTCTGCCCACCGTAGCGTTGCTGCCGGATCCGTTCACGCGCTTGGACGGCAGCATGCTGAGCAAGAAGAGCGACTGGCGATGCCGTCGCCAGGAGCTGCGACGTCAGGCCGAGAAGTACGTGTTCGGCACGAAGCCAGCCAAGCCGGCTCAGGTGAGCGGCGAGATCGCCTCGAACCGCATCGACATCGACGTGTCCAACCAGGGCAAGAGCGCGAGCTTCTCCGTGTCGGTCGAGCTGCCGAGTGGAGCGGGTCCCTTTCCGGTCTTGATCAGCCTGGGTGGTGGCGGCTTCGGCTTCTCGCACAACGGCCTGGTCAAGGCAGAGGGCGTCGCCATCATCCACTACGATCCGTACGCGGTAGGCAGTGAGGCGGGCACGCGTCAGAACAAGCAGGGCGCCTTCTACACACTCTACGGTGCTCGGAGTTCGACGGGCCTACTGGCTGCTTGGGCCTGGGGTGTGAGCCGGATCTTGGACGTCCTCGAGCAAAGTGACGGCAGCCTGCTCACCACCGAGTCCGTCGCAGTGGCCGGCTGCTCCCGCTTCGGCAAGGGCGCGCTGGCCGTGGGCGCTTTCGATCAGCGCATCGCCCTCACCATCCCGTTCGAGTCCGGGAGCGGCGGTGTGCCGAGCTGGCGGGGCATTCCGGGAGAAGGCGCGCAGAGTCCGGGCAGCGCTTACGGAGAGACCTACTGGCTCGGCGACGCCTTCGGCTCGTTCACCAGCGGCGTGACCAAGCTACCCATCGACACGCACGAGGTGCTCGGGATGATCGCTCCACGCGGCTTGCTGGTCTTGGACAACCCGCACATCGCCAACCTGGGGCCGCGCTCGGCGCACGTCGCCGCACTCGCCGCGGCCGAGATCTACGGAGCGCTCGGGGCTCGTGAGAACATCGGTTACCACTCGGCCGTGGCCGACGGTGGGCACTGCTCGGCGCGCCCCGAGCACCAAGAGCCCCTTCGTCAGGCCTTGCGCAAGTTCCTGCTCGGGACTGGGTCGCAAGCGGGCACCATCACCGCCGCTGCCAAGGCCACTGGCAACCTCGCCACCTGGCGCAGCTGGACGACACCGACGTTGCTCTGAGCGCGAGCGGTCTCCTGCGTCGGCCTTTGCGGCGCAAGCGGTCTCCTGCGTCGGCCTTGCCGGCGCGTGGGGGCTATTTCGGCGGCGCGGGCGAGGGCTTGGCTGGCCCGGCAGCGCCTTCGACCAAACCCGTGGGGTCCAGCTTGGCGATCATCTGCAGATTCAGCTGCCCCGAGATCACCAACGACAGACCCCACTCGTCGAGCGGGAGGATCAGCCGCGAACCGTCGCTGCGCAGGGCCGACGACACGGCCAATTCACCATCGCCGACGAAGCCGCGCACACCGAAGAGCAGGCTACCCACGGTGGGCGTCCAGGCGACACCGAGCGAACCGTGGATGCGATCGCGCCGGCTGCGGAAGATCCCGTTGTCGGCGGAGCCCGGTTGGCGAGGCGCCAAGCCGCTGAAGTCCGTCAGCACACCCGCGAGCAGGCTCCAGTCGCGGTGGATGGGCGCGCTGATGCCGAGCCCGAGGTTGGTCACCGGGATGGCGCGCTCCCGGTAGGTCACGTTGCCTTCGTCGTGGCTCGACACGGTGCTGCCTTGGAACGTCACCGACTCCCGCGTCGCGTCGACGGAAAACAGTGAGTCCGAGGCGCCGTGCACATAGGCGTTCGCCTCGAACGAGAACCAGGGCACACGCCCGGCAAGACCGAAGGCCGCGCGCAACGGATACTGCGCGCGGAGCGTGCCGCTCTCTTGGGAATACTGCTCGGAGGCGACCACCAGCCCCTCCGACGAGCGCGCGGCCGTGTACTTGCCGGTCAAGAACAAGCTGGGCAGCTGGAGCGAGACACCTGCCTTCCAGCCGCGCCCCAGCGTGAACTGCAGGCCCGTCAGCAGGCTGGCCGCGAAGGCCGTGC
>DATIDO010000686.1:0-4305 GCA_035456245.1 Polyangiaceae bacterium | reverse complement strand
CAGCCAACTCGTCTGGCCCCTCGCTTGCTCGAACGCGGCGATCGCCGCCCGCTCTGGCCAACCGAACGCCCTCCCGCCGAAGCAAGCGACGAATGCTTGTCGGTGTTGGTGCTGGGGACCCGCAGCGCCTCGTTCCTCCTGGAGTCGAACGACGAATCGGGCGCGACGATGCCCTACCCGATCCCGTCGAACGCCGGCTTCGCCTCGCTCACGCGCTGCGGACCTCGCCGCGCCGAGTTGGCTCAGCTCACCGTCGTGCTGCGTTCGTCGCGCGCGCTACTGGAAACGGTTTGGCTCGAGTCCAGCGAGCCCCTCCCGCCGCTATCCGAGCTGCTGCCCTCACGCGATCCGGGTAGCGCTCCGCCTGCCCCTCGGATCGGAGCTCGCCCTGCGCTGGGCGAGACGGCTCCCCGCATCCGCGCGGTCGAGCAGTGGAACGCGCGGCATGGAGCACGCAGCCAAAACAAAAGCCAGCTGGTGCTGGATTCATCCGGACAGGGGACGCTCCCGCTCAACCTCGGTCCGGGCTGCCACCGCATCTCGCTCTTGGCCGTGGGGGCGAGCGATGCAAACCCGGATCTGGATGCAAACCTCACCCTCCTGAGCAGCGGAGAAGAGCTCTCGCGTGATGAGGGGGAGAGCCCGCAGCCCGAGCTCCGTCATTGCAGCGCGCGAGCCGAACGTTACGTCGTCGCCGTCTCGGGTGGATCGCCGGGGTCGCCGGTGCTCGCGCTATCTGCCGAATGGCAGCTGCCCGACGGACTGCCCATCGAATGGGGCCCCCTGGCCCAGGCCAGCATGGCCGTCGCGCTCTGGCGCGATCTGCCTCCGCGCGTGCACGCGCTTCCCTCCCACAGCTTCCTGGGTGTCCAGGGTCGGACCGACGTCTGGCTCGATACGCGACCGGACGGCTGTTACTTGCTCGGCGTCGCGGCCATGCGTGGCAGCATCGGTCACCTGACGTTGGAGTGGCAGGGGCCCCACGTCGACGGCCGTAGCCACGCGGGCCGTGACGAGGCCGGAACGAGCGGGGCGTTCTGCGCCGAGGGTGCGAGCCGCGTGCTCGTGCGCATCACCACGACGGGTGAGGGCCTCGCTTGGCTCTTGGCCGCGTGGGAATTCCCGGAGACACCATGAGCCGCTGCCTCGCATTTTCGTTTGGTCTCCGCGCCTCGCGCGCTGCGCCATCCCCCCCCTCGCGTTCCGGACCGCTCTTCGCCAGCGTCATCGGCTCGTTCGTCGCCGCTCTCGTGAGTTGCACGCCGAACGCGCGCCCCACCCCGCCGCCGAACCAAACGCCCAGCGCCGTCGAGTCCACGCGCGCGGCCCCGCTGCCAGCCTGGATTGCCGACACCGATCAAATGGCCGTGGCCGCTGGCGCGGGCCCAGCGCAGCTACTCGAAAGCGGCGCTGGCGTGCCCGGCGACGCCCTGGGTGGCCTGATCAGCATTCCGGCGGGGCGATGCGCCCTGCTCTATGTGCGCGGCACCCCCAGCCTGGAAGATCTCGATCTGCTCGCGTTCGGCGAGGACGGCAGCGAGCTCGGCGGAGACGAAGCGCCCGACGCCCACCCGACCGTCGTGCTCTGCCCCGAAGCCGAGCAGCGCGTCCACGTTTCGGCCCGCGTGGTGCAGGGCCGCGGCCTGCTCTCGCTGGTCGTTCACGACGTCCCGAAGAGCCAGGCCGACGACGTTCGGCGCTCGCTCGCTCCCGGTCGCTCCCATGGTCGTCGCAACGAGAGCTGGCCCGGCAGCGAGGCTGCGCTCAGCGAACATCGCCAGGTGATCGGCGGGACCTGGATCGATTCCCGGCGGGTCGCCTTGCCGGTGGATGCACGCCTGCCCTCACGCCTGAGCGCCAGTGTGCCCGCTCACGGTTGCCTCGATGCGCTGGCGCTGGCTTCTCCCGAGGTCGCCCAGCTCGAGCTCGACGTGCTCGACGAGGGTGGCCGAATCTTCGCCCGCGGTGCCAACCAGGGTGACCACCGCTGGAGCGTGGTCTGCGCCAGCGAGGAAGCCACCGAGGTGTCCTTCGAAGTCCGCCCGCTCGGCGGCCGCGGCCTCGTGCTCTTCGTCCTGTCGACCACGCCCAGCAACTTCGCCGCCCCACTCAGCGGCGCCGTGTTCCCGAAGGGGCTTCCCGCTCGCGCGCTGGTTGCTTCCAAGACGGAGCTACCGCCGGCCAAGGACCTGTTGCGCGCGAATCTGGCCGTGGGCGAGTACTCCAGCGCACCCCTGACCTTCGAAGGCTGCGCCCGCCTCGAGCTGGTTCCCGAGGATCCGCTCTGGGGCTTCGAGGCCCGCGTTTGGTCGAAGACCGGCGAGCTCTTGGCCGAGGCCAAAGGCTTGGCGGCCCGACCGATGGTGGCCTGCTTGCCTCCCGGCGGCGCGCGCCTCGATCTCACGGCCGAACGCCGCGCTGGAGCCTTGAGCGTGCAGCTCGGCGCGGCGAAGCGCGCACCCAGTGAACTCGCCTCGCTCCCACTCGCGCTGTCCCGTTTGCTCTCGGAGCAAGCCGATGGCTCGACGGCTTGGCTCGACTCCCCTCCTCAGCTCCACCGCGTCGAGCTGAGCCGCGACCGACTGACCCGGGCCGAACTGACGGTCCCGGCGGGTCGTTGTCTGCGGGTCGCGGCGGCGCCCGATCTCGGAGTCCATGGGGTCGAGCTGCGCCTGCGCGAGAGCGGAGGTGAGCGGGAGATCAGCACGACGCGCGGCGCGACGAGTGCCGGGCTCGGAGTCTGCGCCGAGGCAGGACACTCGCGCACCGTTCGGCTCGAACTGCGCGCGATCGAAGGACAGGGCAGCGCCATTTGGACTGCTCAGCCGTCCCGCTGAGCCCGCCTCGGCGCCGGGGCGATGACCCCGAAACCAATTCGTGAGCCCGTGTCGATTGTTCAGCGTTTCCCTCTTGATCGCCGGGGGCACCATGCTAATTAGCGGTCCCCCAGCGGGCCGGGCTGCTCAGGCAGCCAAGAAGCTGAGGAGTTTCGGATCCTTCCGAAGCTTGGAGCGGTAGTTAAGTCGGTTATAACGCCGGCCTGTCACGCCGGAGGCCGCGGGTTCGAGTCCCGTCCGCTCCGCCAGAAAAATCGACAAATGGCGAGGCGACCCACCCCGGGTCGCCTCTTCGTTTTTGTACCCTCGTTTCCCTCCCAAGGGCTGAACGGGACCGGTCACCGGCTCCCCATCGGCTACCCTCCCCCCATGCCGACCCCGCCCACGTTCGATCCCAACGCGCCGGTGGAGTCCTGGCCCGCCGACAGCTGGCTCGTGCCGCCCGAACAGGATGGAGCGTCGCTCGCCAAGGCCGTGCGGGAACGTATGCCGTTCCTCAGTTGGAACCGGGCGCGAGCGCTCATCGAACAGGGCAAGGTGCGCACCTCGGGAGAGCCCTGCCGTGAGTCGGAGCGCCGAGTCACTGCCGGCGACACCCTCGAGTTCGTCCCCAAAGGACGCTCCGACGCACGCGACCGAGGGACTGGGGCGAACGACATCCGCATCGTCCACCGCGACAGCCAGGTGGTGGTGGTGGAGAAGCCCCCTGGGCTCTCGACCGTCCCCTTCGACGACTCGGAGCGAGATTCCCTGGATCGTCGCCTCGCGTCTTTGCTCGCGCACAAAGGCCGACCAGCGCGGCTCCTGGTCGTCCATCGCTTGGACAAGGACACGTCGGGGCTCTTGGTCTTTGCCCGAACCGACTCGGCGCTGAAGCACCTGAAGAATCAGTTTCGCTTCCACACCACGGCCCGCCGCTACGTGGCCCTGGCCCACGGCGCCGTGCAGTCGCGCACCATCGTCAGCCGCCTGGTCCAGGATCGGGGGGATGGATTGCGGGGCTCGACCGACCATCCCGAGCTGGGCCGCGAGGCCATCACGCACGTGCGGCTGCTGGAACGGCTCGGCCCGATTTCACTGATCGAGTGCCGGCTGGAGACGGGCCGCACGCATCAGATCCGCATTCACCTGGCTGAAGCCGGTCATCCGCTGGTCGGCGAGCGCGTCTACGGCCGGAACCACCCCGAGCCCCTCTTGGCGGCGCCGCGCCTCTTCCTCCATGCCGCCGAGCTCGGCTTCGAGCACCCGAACGACGGCCAGCGCCTGCATTTCGAGAGCGAAATCCCCGCCGCCTTCGAGGAGTTCATGGCCACGTACCGGCCCCGGTCTTCCAAGCCAGCGCAGCAAGATCATCGCCCACGGCTAGACGCATCCAGGCAGGGCTCTCCCCAGCAGGGCTCGTTCAGGCCCGCGCTGCAGGATCGTCGCCCTCGGCAGGGTTCGTCCCAGCAGGACTCTCCCCAGCAGG
>DATIDO010000685.1:0-9152 GCA_035456245.1 Polyangiaceae bacterium | reverse complement strand
TAACAAGGTGGTGGAGACGGACATCGTGGAGTGCATTCGCGCCGGCGCCTGCAGCGTCGAGCTGGTCGGCGAGCGCACGCGCGCCGGCACTGGTTGCGGCTCGTGCCGCGCCGAGATCGAGCAGCTGGTCCAGCTCCATGCCCCTCCGCCGATGGCCCGTTCGGCCTGAGGCGGGCGTTGGTTTCGTGCTGGGGTGACGTCCTCGGCCGCTGTCCGGAAAGGGCGACGGAGGGCCATCGCAGCGCTGCCGAGCCCCGCTCGGCACTCGGGATGCCCCACTCGAAAATGGTCGGAGCCCTGCGCAGGGCTGGCCGGGGGCGTGCTACCATGTCGCTCCGGATGAAGAGGCTTGCATTGAAGGACTACCGGGCACTCGCGGCGTTCCGCTACGAAATCCGTCGATTCTTGGCCTTCAGTGAGCGGGCGGCCCGCGCCGCCGGCATCGAGCCCCAGCAGCACCAGGCGCTGCTCGCCATTCACGGCCTCCCGGAGGGCATGCGTCCCACCATCGGCACTCTGGCCGAGCGCCTGTGCGTCGAGCACCACACGGCCGTGGCCATCGTCGACAAGGTCGTCGAGAAGCAGCTGGCGGTGCGTGAGCGCTCCCAACACGACAAGCGGGAAGTCCTGGTGCGCCTGACCCCCGCCGGCTCTCAGTTGCTGCGAGGCCTCTCGGCGGCCCACCGCGAGCAGCTGGGCACCGTGGGACTCACCATGGTGGGGGCCCTCAGCACGGTGCTCGAAGGCGAGGGTGTTGCGGCGCCACTCGCCGGGGCGCCGCTCGAGGAGCCGAGTGGCAAGGTGCAGAGCGGTCCCAAGGAGCAGGCCCGGGTCAAGGCCCAGCCGAACCTCAAGGTGTCCGGCCCGAAGGAGCAGCCGGGGAAGAAGTCCGGCGCCAGGGCGAAGGTCATGGAGTCGGCGGAGCTGTCCAGGCCGTCACGGGCCCGGACTCGGCGCGCTGCTTCGTCGGGTGAGTGAGGAGCGGGTCTCCCGAGTTGCCTCCGTCGATGGCTACCACAGGCTCGAGGGGCGCTGCAGGCTCGAGGGGCGCTGCAGGTTCGAGGGCGCTGCAGGTTTGCTGGGCGCTGCAGGTTCGCTGGGCGCCGCAGGTGCAGCGCGATCAGCCGCCGATGGCGCGCATCGAGATCTCGGCCGCGCTGGGCTCGGTGCAGCCACGGAAGGTGCGGCCGTCGGGCTTCTGGCTCCAGGCGTGCTCGATAGCGGCCAGCACGGCCTCGGGGGTGTCGAGCTGGAGCGCGGGCCGCACGTCGACGAAGTCCGGACGTGCCAAGCAGGCGCGCACGTGCCCGGCCGACGAGACGCGCAGGCGGTCGCAGCTCTCGCAATAGGTGTCGGTGTGGCCGCTGATCACGCCGAGCCGCAGCCGAGGATCCTCACGGCTCGTCAGGTAGCGCGCAGGTCCTCGATCCGGTTCGAACTCGGGTGACGCTTCGCAAACCAGCGGGGCCAAGCGCTGCCAGATCTCGGCCGCAGAGAAATGTCGTTCGCTGGGCAAGCTGGCGCCGGCGCCAATCGTCATCAGCTCGATGAAGCGGGGTACGATGCCGCGTGCCCAGGCGAACCTGGTGATCGACTCCAGCTCGTGGTCGTTCTGACCGCGCAGCACGACGGTGTTGAGCTTGATCTCCTCGAAGCCCACGTCGAGCGCAGCGTCGAGCCCGTCGAGCACGATGGGCAGCCGCCCGCCGCGCGTGAGGGTGGAGAAGCGCTCGGGCTCCAGGGTGTCGAGTGAGACGGTCAGGCGACGCAGGCCGGCTTTGCGCAGCGACCAGGCCAGCTCGCGCAGGCGCGTGCCGTTCGTGGTGAGGGCGATGTCCTCGGCGCCGCATGCGACCGCGTGCTCGATGAGCGGCAACACGTGGGGCGAGAGGAGAGGTTCGCCGCCGGTGAAGCGGACGCGACGAACACCCGAACCGAGTAGGTCGGACAGCAAACGCGAGAACTCCGCCAGGCCCAGGCGTTCTTTCAGGTAGCCATCGCGCCGCGAAGGACGACAATAGACGCACGCCAAGTCGCAACGGTCGGTGAGCGAGAGCCGCACGCTGCGGGGAGGCCGCGCTGGCAGTGCCGACGGCGGCGGGGCGAAGAGGGGGAGCGAGCGGGCCAAGTGATCGACAGGCTTCTCCACCCCTTGTATCGAGTCAAGATAGAGCAACGGCACGGACGGCGATGACGAAAGCGGAAGAACGCGCGGTGGGCATCCTCGGTTTCGAGGACGTGTCGAGGGAGCTCGAGTGGATGCCGCTCGCGGCGCGGCGCGCCCTGGACGCTGCCGGAACGGTGTTGCGTCTGTCGGCCTGGCAGACGTTGCCGCTGTCGGCGCGTTGGAGCTTGATCGAGCTGGGAGCGCCGGCGTCCGTGCGAGCGGACGAGGTGATCGCGCTCTTGGCGGGCGTGGAGACCAGCGGCGGGGCCGTATGGACCGAAGGCGTCGAGCCCAGCCTCGGTCTACTCGAGCTCGTGGGAGCGCGCCGCGCCGAGGTCTCGGCGGCGTACTCGGCGCTGTCGGGGCTCGAGCGCTACGCGCTGGAGAAGATCGGATCGAGCCCGAGGCGCAGTGAGGCGGAGCGCAGGATGCGCGTCGCCGAGGCGTTCGATTGGATGCAGGCCGTTCATGGGGAGGCGCCCAGCCGGCTGACCCACGTGGACGAGCAGGGGCGTGTGCGCATGGTCGACGTGTCGGAGAAGGAGGCCAGCTCGCGGTTTGCGCGGGCGAGTGCGCGGCTGCGGATGCAGGCGGCGACGCTGCAGCTGGTCCGAGATGGCGCGACCAAGAAGGGCGACGTGCTGGCGACGGCGCGGCTGGCAGGCATTCAAGCGGCCAAGCGAACCTGGGAGCTGATCCCGCTTTGCCACGCCATCGCGCTCAGCGGGGTGGAGCTGGAGCTCGCGCTGGACGATACGCTCCCCGGCATCCGTGTGGAGGCACGAGCGCGGACGGTGGAGCGGACGGGCGTGGAGATGGAGGCGCTGGTCGCGGTCAGCGTGGCGGGCTTGACCTTGTACGACATGCTGAAGGCAGTCGACCGAGGCATGGTGCTCGAGCAGGTGCAGCTCGAGGAAAAGAGCGGCGGTCGCTTGGGTGACTTCAAGAGGGGCTCGTGAGCGAGCTGCGCGCGGTAGCGCTGAGCGGCGAGAAACTCTCGCTCGATGCTCTGTGGGAGGCCGTGGCGCACGCGGGTGCGGGCGCCGTGGTGACGTTTGCCGGGACCGTGCGCGACTTCAACGAGGGGCACGCGGTCACCCTGCTCGAATACGAGGCCTACGAGACGATGGCCGTGGCGGTCATGGCGCGAATCGTTCGAGAGCTCGAAGTCGAGATCCCGGGCGTGCGGGTCGCCGTCCATCACCGCAGCGGACCGCTCGGCGTAGGCGACGTCGCCGTGATCTGTGCAGCCAGCGCGCCGCATCGGGGCGAAGCCTTTCGCGCGTGTCGTGCCGCCATCGACAGGGTCAAGGCCGAGGTGCCGATCTGGAAGCGAGAGCACGGTCCGGAAGGTCCCTATTGGGTGGGCTGGCAGGACGCACGCTGCAGTGGCGAAGAGCATCACCACGCCGAGCACCAGCACGCCGAGCACGATCACGGTGGCGAGCACCATCACGCCGAGCACGAGCGCCACGCCGACCGACACCGCTCGGGCGGTGGCTGATCGAGCGCTGCCTGATACGAGCGCCGCCTGCCCGCCGTTCGTGAGTACGGTTCCGAACGCGGCTCAGAACACGGCTCAGCACGCGGCTCAGAACACCCAGGGAAGGACGTCGATCCAGGTGCCCTCGGCCACGTCGCCCAGCTCGCTGGGGATGCAGCCCAGTACCTCCGTCTGGGCCAGCGTGACCAGCGCTCCCGATGCCTGATTCTCGAACGGCACCACGCGCGGCGGCTCGGTCGAGGTGTCCAGGCGGGCGCGTAGGAACTCCAAGCGGCCCTCTTTGTGGCGGACGGCGCGAGCGAGTGGCAGGCGCTGGGTCGAGGGCCGCGGTCGAGCCGCACCGGCGAGCGCGTGCAGGAGCGGCACTCCGAACAGGGCGAAGGTGAGCAGTGCGCTCACCGGGTTGCCCGGCAGACCGAGGACCCAAGGACCCCCTTGGGGGGCGCGACCGAAGGCGAGCGGCTTGCCCGGCTTGATGGCCACCTTCCAGAACTCGAGCTCGACTCCGCACGAGCGAAGCGCGGGGCGCACCCAGTCGTGATCGCCGACGGACACGCCGCCCACGGTGAGGACCAAATCGACGTCCACGAGCGCTTCTGCCACCGCGCGTTCCACCTGCGCCGCTTCGTCCTGGGCAAAGCTGACGCCGCGGACATCCGCGCCCGAGCGTCGGCATTGCGCCGCGAGCGCGGCCGAAATGGCATCCGGGATCGAGCCGGAGCGACCGGGAGAGCCGGGTGCGCGCAGCTCGTCACCCGTGCAAAGGACGTGCACCCTCGGCCGGCGTCCGACTTGCACGGTCGCGCGATCGAGCGAGGCCAGCAGGCCCAAGGTCGACGGCGAGATGCGTGTGCCGCGGGTGACGGTCAGCGCCCCTCGAGCCACGTCCTCACCCTGCCTGCGGATGTGCTGACCTGCCTTGCTGGGCGCGCGCAACACGATCTGGCCATCCACCAGCTCGATCTGCTCCTGGGGCACGACCCGATCGGCGCCAGCGGGAACCTCGGCGCCGGTGGAGATGCGCTGAGCGGTGCCCGCTGTGAGTGGCGTCACGGCGGCGCCGGCGCGGCTCTCGCCGCTCACTCGCAAGGGGGCGGCAGCTTCGGCGCCTCGCGCGTCGAGGGCGTAGCCGTCCATGGCGCTGGCCGAGAAGGTGGGGAGGTCGAAGGGCGCGAACACGTCCTCCGCCAGGATCCGTGAGTCGGCCTCGGCCAGAGCGACTGTCTCGCTCGGCAGGGCGTCGATGCGCCCCAGCAGAGCGGTCAGTGCGTCGTCGAAGGACAGCATGTTCAGTGGCGGGTGTGGCCGTGCAGCAGCGCGACAGCGTGCTCGAGCAAGGGCGCGACCAGGGTGGGAATGGCCAGTCGGACCGCACCGGTGCTGCCAGGCAGCGCGATCAACAGCGTGTGGGCGCGCGTTCCGGCCAGGGCTCGGCTGAGCAGCGCTCGCGCGCCGATTTCGTCGTAGGACAGCCGGCGAAAGGCTTCGCCGAAGCCATCGAGGCGCTTGTCGAGCAGCGGCTCGATGGCCTCGATGGTGCTGTCGCGGGCCGAGATGCCGGTGCCGCCGCACAAGATCAGGGCGTCCACGTCCTCCCGATCGGCGAGTTCGCGGGCCAGAGCCTGCAGTGTTTCACGGTCGTCGGGGACGATGGAGTGTGAAACGAGCTGGCATCCGGCGGCGGTGAGCAGCTCACCGAGCAGTCGGCCCGACTCGTCCGTCTCGGCGGTTCGCGTGTCGCTGACGGTGATGGTGGAGACGCGTACGGACGTTCGAGACATGAAGGCAACTCCTACACTGCGATGCTAGACTCGGCCGGACCATGAGGCCAGCCAGCGAATCCGAGCGACGCCAGCCCGATCACGGACTGCGAGTGCTCTATTTTGCCGCCTTGCGCGAGCTGGCTGGCACCTCGGGCGAGGTCGTCGAGCTGAGAGGTGAGCTCACCGTGCGCGAGCTGATCGAGCGACTGGAGGCGAGCCATGGCAGCCTGGTCGGCCAGTTGAGCCGCGTACGCTGCGCCGTCGACGGCGAGTTGGTCGCGGGTGATCACCGGCTGGAAGGTGCGTCCGAGGTGGCGTTCCTACCGCCCTTCGCGGGGGGCTGATGACGCGAGTGTGGGCCGACGCGGCGCTGATCTTCACCGGGGGGCGTTCCCAGCGAATGGGGCGAGACAAGGCGTTGCTCAGCTACGATGGGCACGAGCAGCTGGCCCGCATGGTCGGGCTGAGTCGGCGAATTGCCCGGAGCACCGTGGTGTCCTGTCGCGCCGAGCAAGCCGAAGAGTATCGGGCGCGGCTGGATGCGTCGCCGCTGAGTTGGGCGTTCGATGGGCCCGAGGTCGAGACTCCTCTGCAGGCCTTCGGCGCCATGCTGGCCGACTTGGCGGACGGGCCGATCGTCTGTCTGTGTGTCGATCAACCGCTCTTGGAGGCCGAGGCCATCGAGCAGCTCCTCGGCGAGTCGACGGGCGACGTGGTCTGCTTCGGCAAGGCGCCCGTCGGCGAGACAGCGCCCGCCAGCGAGGAGGCGTCGCGCAGCAGCGCAGCGCCGGTCAAGCTCGAGCCCTTTCCGTCGCTGTGGCGGGTGGGGCCGGTGGTTCGCCTGGCCGTCGAAGAGGCCCTGCGTACGCGCTCGTTCGGTTGGCAGAAGCTGCTTCGCCAGTTGGACGTGCGCGTCGTCGAGCCCCGCGAGCCTCGCTGGCTCGACAACGTCAACACACCCGAGGAGGCTCAGGCTGCCGAGTGCTTCTTGCGCTCCCACTCCTCGAGGAACGCCAGCACGCGCTCACGCTGCTCGTAGTAGCGGGGATCGGCGAGCACCTCGGCGCGCGAGCGCGGACGCTCGAAGGGAACCTCGAGGATCTCGCCCACGGTGGCGCGGGGGCCGTTGGTCATCATCACGATGCGGTCGGCCAGGAAGAGCGCCTCGTCCACGTCGTGGGTGACCATCAGGGCGGTCTTGCCGTCGCGCTGCAGCATGTCGATGAGGATCTCCTGGAGTTCCATGCGCGTCAGCGAGTCGAGCATGCCGAACGGCTCGTCCAAGAGCAGCATCTTGGGTGAAAGCGCGAAGGCGCGGGCCAGGCCGACGCGCTGCTGCATACCGAGCGAGAGTTCGGCTGGGCGCTTGTCCTTGGCGTCGGCCAGGCCGACCAGTTCCAAGTAGTACTCGACCGTAGCCTTGCGGTCCGCGCGGCTGGCGTGAGGGAAGACCCGGTCGACACCGAGGGCGATGTTTTCGTAGGCGGTCAACCAGGGCAGCAAGCAGGGCGCCTGGAACACCACGCCACGATCGGGCCCAGCACCGACGATACGCTGGCCCGCCAGGGCCACGTCACCTTGGCTGATGGAATTGAGGCCGGCGACCATCGACAGCACGGTCGACTTCCCGCAACCGGAGTGACCGAGCAGGGCGACGAACTCGCCCTTGGCGATGTTCAGATCGAAGTTCTCGACGATGACGGCGGGACCCTTGGGGGTCTCGTAGGTCTTGCCCAACTGGAACAACTCGACGTAACCGCGCATTTTTCGCTCTTTCTTTCAGTAACGGAGATCGGCCGGCTTGAGGACAGGCGGCGCGGTGCGCGGGGCCTGCTTGGCGCTGCGACGCGCCCGTTCGCGCACCATCGTCAGGTAGGAGACGATCTCGTTGCGCAGCGCCTTGAAGGCGGGGTCGTGGTTCACGGCCGTGCGATCGCGCGGACGCGGTAGGTCGACCGGGAACTCCGTGCCCAGGGTAGCGCGGGGGCCGGGGGTGAGGGGGATGATGCGGTCGGCGAGCAGGATGCCCTCGTCCACGTCGTTGGTGATGAGCACCACCGTCGTTTCCTCGGTCTCACGGATGCGTGCGATCTCGTCCTGCAGCACGGCGCGGGTCAGCGCATCCAGCGCGCCGAGCGGCTCGTCGAGCAGTAGGATCGAGGGGCTCATGGCCAGGGTGCGGGCCAGCGACACGCGCTGCCGCATGCCTCCGGACAGTTCGCCAGGCTTTTTGGCGAGCGCCGGTGTGAGGCTCACCATGGCTACGTATTTGCGCACTCGCTCGTCGCGAGCGCTCTCGCTCTCCCGAGGAAAGACCTGATCCACGCCCAGGCGCACGTTCTCGTAGACCGAGAGCCAGGGCAGGAGCGAGTAGTTCTGGAAGACGATGCCGCGGTCCGGACCGGGGGCTGGGTTCACCTTGCCAGCGAAGGTGATCTCGCCCTGGTCCGGTTGCAACAAGCCGGTGAGGAGGTTCACCAGCGTGCTCTTGCCACTGCCGCTGAAGCCGACGATGGCAACGAAATCCCCCTTCTGAACCTTCAGGTTCACGTCCTCGAGGACGTGCGACCGCGAGGGACCATGGCCGAAGCCTTTGTGGACGTGGCTTGCTTCGAGAATCGTTTCCATCTGGGTCTTTCCTGGAGGGCGATCGAATCAGTGGGTCGAGCGAATCAGCGGGCCTGGAATCAGCGAGCCTGGCCGTAGCTGACCGAGCGCTGCAGTACGATCATCACGCGATCCAGCGCGAAGCCGATCAGACCGATCGTGAACACGGCCACCATGATCTGAGCGAGCGTCTGGCTGGAGCCGTTCTGGAACATGTCCCAGACGAACTTTCCGAGGCCCGGGTTCTGCGCCAGCATTTCTGCCGCGATCAGCACCATCCAACCCACGCCCAGCGAGATGCGCAGACCGGCGAACATCATCGGCAAGGCCGAGGGGATGATGATCTTGCGAATGCGCGTCCAGGTATCCAGGCGCAGCACTCGAGCGACGTTCAAGTGATCCTTGTCCACCGAGGCCACACCCAGCGCGGTGTTGGCCAACGTCGGCCAGAGCGAGCAGAGCGCCACGGTCAGCGCCGAGCTGATGAACGACTTCTCGAACCAAGCCCGATCGGGCGGCGTTGTGTAGAGCGCGCCGACGCAAATCATCACGATCGGCAGCCAGGCCAGCGGGGAGACGGGCTTGAAGATCTGGATGAGCGGGTTGAGCGCTGCCGAGAGTAGCGGGCTCACACCGCACAACACACCGATGGGGATGGCCACCAGCGAGGCCACCAAGAAGGCGGTGAACACCGTCTTCAAGGAGGTCGCGATCTGGTCCAAGTAGGTCGGTGGAGCCGAGAACTTGGCCGCGCGGGCCAGGCGCGCCCGCTCGGCGAGCGAGGCAGCCTGATCCTTCTGGCCCTGAGCCAGCAGGATCTCGGAGGCTGCCGTGAGCTCGGCCGCCTGAGCCTGCTGGTCTGCGTAGTAGGAGGCCTCGTCGGAGCGCGCTTGCTGGTGCGCGTTCCAGAGGTGGACGGCCTGCTCCGCCACCTGGGTGGGCGAGGGCAGCGCGCCGTACTTGGTCATGATGTTGCGTGAAGCCACGCTCCAACCACCCAAGAACAGGGCAAAGGCCAGCAGAGGCGCGCCGAAGTCGAGCGCGATACGACGGATCTGTGTCTGAGCGTCCTCGCCCCGGAACAGGCGAATGAAGGGAGAGAATGCCTCGA
>DATIDO010000684.1:0-7939 GCA_035456245.1 Polyangiaceae bacterium | reverse complement strand
CGAAAGATTCTGTCGATTTCGCGCAACGGCCTTTTGGAAAGGCCGAATCGACTCCACGGCGGGCGGTCCGCCGACAGGAGATCGAAAATCATGGCAGCAAATACGGGGTCCAATTGGGTCGAGCAGGCGCGGGCATTGGCGACGGGGGAGGTGCTGGAGAAGCTTCCGGTGCCGTTCCACGTGCTCACGGCAGAGGCGGTGGATGCGGTGCGGTTCGCGCAGCGCACGTGGCAGCCGGAGCTCGACAGTCAGGGTCGTGAGGTCCGTCCCGGCCTCCTGACCGCGGTCGGACAGGGACGTTTCACCGAGGCCACTCTGACGGAGCTCCTGGAGCTCATCGACGAGTTGCAGCGGGCTCAGACGAACTATCGGTTGCTCGCGCAGCCGAGCGCTGCCGCTCCCATGGAGCGGTCGCAGTTCGTGCTCGGGGAGCTGCGCGCCATGCTGCAGTGGTGCGCGGATGACGGTGCAGCGGGTGAGTCGGCGCCGGAAGAACTCGACGCTCGGCTGGTGGCCCTCGCGGAGGCGCACGAAGGTGCGTTTTCACAGGATGCTCTGGCCGCGGCGCTGTTCGACTACGCCGAACTGGCGAGCCGCTCGCGCGCGTTCCTCGATCGGCTGGCGGGCTTCGACGCTGATTGGATCGAAGAGGCGCGGTCCTTGGGTCAACGTCTCCGGGAGCAGTCCGCTGGTCCCAGTGAGCCGGGGGCCGTCGGACGCGAGCGAACGGCGCTCGATCTGCGCAACCGCCTGGCAACGCTGGTCTACGAGCGGGTCCTGCGGATCCGCTCGGCCGCGCGCTTCGCGCTCCGTCACCACCCCGCGCTCCTGCTCGAAGTCTCGAGCGCCTACGGCCGCAAGCAACGGGCCGCTCACCGTCGCCGCAAATCCTCCAGCAACAACGCTACGGCCAGCGAACCCTCTGCTGCGCTCGTGGCGCCAGCCGTCACGCCAGCCGTCACGCCGGCCGTGCGCGACGGGAAGTGAGACCGAGCTCCGACGGCACCGAGAGAGACGGTCGTCCCGCTCCTCGTGGTCTGGTTTCTTCCGGACTGCGGGGAGCGGAGGGGCGGGGGGGAGCGGCGACGCACCCAAGCTCATTCAGGGAGCCATCGACGTCGTGACGTAGAGCGGCATCTGATAGTTGGCGTTCCCGTAGGCGTTGTTGCTGGGGAGAGTCGGCGACTCGTTGATGGCGCTTCCTCCCCAAGACCCGAAGCTGAAGTAGACGGGCGGGCTCTGGCTGGCGATTTTGATCTCGGAGATGCCCTTCACGTACGCGCCGATCAGGTACTCGTGCTCCGGCTGGAGCTGCACGGCAATGGTCCCCGAGTCGTACCAGGTCAGCACCCCTGTGTACGCGGGCGTGACCTCTTGGGAGTAGATGAGCGGTTGACTGTATGGGCCAGTGCTTTCGTAGACGACCCAGGTCACCGTGGATGCGGCGCTGGTGAGGCGCAGCTGCAGCTCGATCTTGTCCAACTGCCGTGCCTTGTCGACGCGGAAATAGTGGCCGATGACCAAGTTGGGGCTGGGTTGGTCATGAGTCAGCGCCGTAGGTGACCAACCCTCCCGCGCATTGGCCGCGCAGCCGCTGAGCGTGCATACTTGGCCGGTCGAGCCGCAGTTGGTGCCAGTGGGGGTCGTGTAGCCGTTGCCAAAGGCATTGCAGGTGGCCCGTTGCTCGCCGTTGCAAGCCATCGTGCCGGGGTTGCAGGTGTCCCGGACGCAGGTGCCGCTCGCGGGCTCACAGTAGCGATTGGCTACGCAGTCATTCGTCGTTTGCTGGTAGCCCGTCCCGTTGTCGTTGCAGATCAGGCGATCACCGTTGGTCCCCGCCACGCAGCTGTACTGAAAGGCGGACTCGCAAATGACGTCGACACAAGCGTTGCCCGCGCAGGTTTGGCTATTGGGGCAGTCGGCTGCCGTTCCCGGTCCCGAGCCATCCGCCTGGCACGTGGCGATTCGTTCATTGACGCAAACGCTAGCGCCAGCGGTGCAGACGTCGGGCCGACAGCTGCTGTAGCCGTTCGCGCAGAACTCGCCCGCCGTGCAGGTGTCGAGCAGCGACTTCGAGGTTCCGCCGTTGCATTGATAGAGATTGCCGTCGAAGCACTCGTAGTTGTACGTGCAAACGCGCGGCAAACACTCGCCTTGCGAGCAGATGTCGGTACCGCACGCTGTGCCCGCGTCGACAGTGCCACTGCCGTCGGCCTTGCACTGGAGCTTGGTGTTACCGGTGCAATAGCTAGCCCCCTTGCTACAGGTGTCGGCCTTGCAGCTGGCGGAGCCCGGTACGCAATGTTCGTCGGCGTCGCAGGCGTCACCCAGCACACTGCTCAGGCCCAAGGAATCGCACAGGCGCACGTTGCCCGCGTCGCAAAAGTAGCTGCTTGCAGGGCAGACAGCTGCTTCACAGGTGCCGGACACACAGATCTCGTCGCCGCAGTCTTCACCAGCGTCGATAGGGCCCGAGCCGTCCGCCCTGCAATGCAGCGCCACGTTGTCCAGGCAGTAGCCGGAGTCTGGCTCGCAAGCTTCTGGCTGGCAGCTGTCCTTGCCCTCCTGACAGAAGGTACCCCCGCCGCAAACCTCGACGACCGAGGAGCTCGTGCCGTCCTCCTCGCAATGCCGCAAGGTCGAGCCATCGCAATGGTACTCGACAGTGCAGATCCTCGGCGCGCAGCTGCCCTCGATGCACACCTCTCCGTCGTCTGCGCAGTTGGTGCCGCCTGGCTCGGGCGCCGAGCCGTCCGCTGCGCAAAGCGTCGCTACGTCTCCGTCGCAAACGGGCTCGCCGGCCGTGCAGCCCAGCGCCACGCAGGCTGCAGCGCGGGCGTCGCAGCGCTCCTGAGCCGTGCAAGCCTCGAGCACGGTGAACGAGCTGCCCGTCGCGTCACACGCAATCCGGTCGTTCTCGTGGCAGCTTTCACTGTCAGCCTCACAGACGGGTTCGAGCGTGTCGCCACCGCCCGATCCGCTGCTGTCGCTCGAGTCGTCGCCCGAGTCGTCGCCCGAGGTGTCGCCCGGGGTGTCTCCCACGCCCGCGGAGCCGCAAGCGCCCAGGCAGCCAGCTACGGTCAAAACGATCCAAGCACGCGCAAGTCGCATCCTGTCTTGGACCATGGGCCGCTGAGCTGTTCAAGGTCTGCGGGCGGGCAGCGCCGAGCGGCGCGCGACTCCAACCGGGCAGCGCTCGAGTGGAAGCGCAGCGCAGCGGCGCGACTCCGGCCGTGCGCGTCGCGAAATGAGGCCGAGCTCGGTCAGCTCCGAGAGAGAGCAGGTCGTCCGCTCCTCGTAGTCTGGTTTTCTTCTGGACTGCGGGGGGCGAGGGGGGCGGGGGGCCCGCTCGGCGTGGTCCGCACGGGTGAATGTCCCACCCATCCGAGGTCCTTGTTTCGGCTCGCTTGGGTAGGCAAGAGTATCACGAGATGGCTACCGCGCTCGGGGAGGGGAACGACTGACAATGACCAAACGCGTCTGGATCCTCGGCTCCGGCTTCTCCCGCCCCCTCGGTGGCCCCCTGCTGGCGGACCTATTTTCGCCGCGTTTTCAGGCGATGGTCCGTGCGTCGTTTCCGAGCATCGGGAACTCACAGGAGGCAAGCCTCCTCTACGGGTTCTACCGCTTCGGCTTGGGCCAAGGGCAGTTCGCCCATGCCGAGGACTTCCTGGTTCAGCTCGACGACTCAGCCTTGGTCTTGCCCGTTCGGCGACGCCTCTCCCAATTGTACACGAGCTTCGTCTACCAAGAGACCCATAAGATGGATCCGGAGAGGACGCTCGACGAGGTCCGCGAGCACGCTCGACGAGTGGTAGCCGCCGAGTGTGGAATGCACGTCCCGGATGTCATTGGAAACGACGAGCGCTTCCTGACCTACCAGGACTGGGCAACGGGACTGACCGGGGACGACTCAGTAGTATCGTTCAACTACGACCTTCTGCTCGAACGGCTGATACCAGGGCCCAGGCTGAACGTGATTGGGCTGGACGCCCCAAAGCCGAGCGGGTTTCCCAAGCTGCACAAGATGCATGGCAGCCTAGACTGGTACGCGGACGACCCGCTGGAACAGCTGCAAGCCGTCTCCCGTACCCCAGGGGCCACTGACCCACCCATCGTGGGTGTGCCCGGTGCAACCAAGTACGGTCTGTCCCAGTCGCCACTCTTCACCAGGATCTGGGGAAGTGCGGCAGCGGCCATCCGTGAAGCCGAGGAAATCTACATCATCGGCTACTCAATGCCTGAATCGGACCAATATGCATCGAGGTGGCTGTGCGAAGGGGTGAGGGACAACACCTCTGCTCACCTCAATATCGAGCTAGTTCTGGGCCCTCCGGGGTTTGCTACGCGGAGGTTGGACGAAGTCCTTTCGCTCGCTCTTGGCGGTCGCACGGATACTCGGACCATGACGGACGAGTACGCTACCTTGCGCCAATTTGCCCCCAATCGCCCGAAAGAGTTCGCCGTCCGGACCCGTCACATGTACGCCCAAGACTTCCTGGCCGCCTGGCGTCCGTAGTGCCCGTCGCCCCTAGCTCCTTTGGGGGGTTCAGGAGCGACGCGAAGGCGGGCGTTGGCCGGGCGCTGGGTGAGGTGGCCCATGAAGCGCCCCGGTGGCTGCAACAGGTCCGCCCGATGGAGGCCCCTCGTGGAGGGTTCGTCCTGCCCCGCGAATCCAGGCAATTTCGGCTATAGCCGGCCCAGAGCACAGAATCCGACGGAGTCTCATGGCGGTCGAGGAGGGGACCCCAGGCCGCGCAGCCCTCACGAGCAATGTCGGAATGTGTCTGCGCGATACTGTTAAGTCGGCCGGGCCGGATTCACCCCATGAATGTGTGACGGCGGCACCTGGGTTCCTTGCTGGTTGACTAGCCGACCCTACGATTTGACCCTATGCCGTCATGAACGCGTACTGGTCCGTAGTGCAGACCCACCGAGGGTCGTTCGGCAGGGTGGACATCCTGGAGCGGTGGGGAGGGTTCCAGAGGGTTGCCCGGAAGTACTTCGAGCCCCGGATGGACTTGAACGACGTGCAGCGAACCAAGCTGCTGAAGCGGTTCGAGCAGGAAGTACGCATCTTGGCCAAGCTCGATCCGCAGCACGTAGTCCCGGTCCTGGGCAGCGATCTGAACGCGGAGCCGCCGTGGTTCGAAATGCCAGCGGCCGATCGGACGTTCAAGGACGAGATTGCTGGGAAGGATCTCGCCGGCATCACGACTGGGCTGATGCAGATCTTGGACGGCCTGGAATACCTGCACAGCCGCGACATCGTCCATCGTGACATCAAGCCGGAGAACATCCTCCTGGTCGATGGGCGCTGGAAGCTAGCCGACTTCGGGATCGCGCTTCCAAACACCCAACAGACGACCCAGATTTCGGGACAAAACAGCGCGTGGGGCACGACGATGTACATCTCACCGGAGCAGGCCAGGAACTTCCACGCGGCTACCTCCCAAGCAGACATCTATGCCTTCGGATGCATCCTCCACGACATCTTCTCAAACGGCATCCGGGCACCTTGTTCTCATCTGAGCATCCCGGGACCTATGGGCCAGATAATCGCAGCGTGCACCGAGCCTGATGTCTCCCTCCGCTACCCCACGATCAAGGGTATTCGGCACGACCTTACTCTGGCTCTCGCGACGCTGCCGGACCTTTCGTCGTTGGCCGCTCAGGACTGGATCGAGGTGCTTGGCCGCCACTACTTTTCCGAGGTCGAGGCTGAAGACTTCCTGCACTACCTAGACGGCGACGCGGAGGAGGGAATTCTGAGCTTTTTGGTCCCTGGCCACTGGCAGCAGCTCAATCAGGTGGCACCCCACGCCTTCAAGGCTGTCGCCCTGCGCTACTGTGACTGGGCATCGTCGGGCTCCTTCGCATGGGCCTTCTGCGACGACTTGGGCAACTCTCTCACCCAAATTTTTGCGCACGGCTCTGCGGCCATTCGTTCCAGGGCCGTACGAGCAGCGGCAAGGCTGGGTGCCTCGCACAATCGCTACCATGTCATGGAGATTCTCTTCCGCATGATCGCTGTGGGACTCGATGCGGTCACCATTGATCGCTTGCGTATCGATCTGGATGACGATGAGTTCTTCACCGACGTGAAGTATTGCGGAGTGACAATCTCCCACCCCTTTTTGCAGGTCTCGCCAGGCCTGATGGCGTTGACCACCGCCAACAACCATTGGTGAGGGCAGGGCACACAGAATCCGCCCGCTTCTCTACCTCCAGATAGCTCGTGTCTAACGGAAGACGCTCGCTCGAATCCGGGCCGCCGCGCCACCGCAACTGTGCGGCTGGGGGTGGGGGAGCCAGAGGCGAAGGAGGCCCCCAATCCCGACAAAACGAGAAACGGCGGACGTCCCGAAGGCTCGTCCGCCGTACCTCTGTGGTGATGGACCGGGGCCCGAAAGCAGGGGCCCGATCAGCCGAGGAAGCCGGAGCTCACTCCCACTCGATCGTGGCCGGCGGCTTGCTCGAGATGTCGTAGGCGACGCGGTTGATGCCGCGCACCTCGTTGATGATGCGGGTCGACATGATGGCCAGCACCTCGTGGGGGATGCGGGCCCAGTCGCCGGTCATGCCGTCGCTCGAGGTCACGGCGCGGATGACGCAGGCCTCCTCGTAGGTGCGGTCGTCGCCCATGACGCCCACGCTCTTGACCGGCAAGAGCACGGCGAAGGACTGCCAGATGCTCGAGTAGAGCCCGGCCTTGCGGATCTCCTGGTCGACGATGGCGTCGGCCTGCCGCAGCGCGGCCAGGCGCGGCTCGGTCAGCTCGCCCAGGCAGCGCACGCCGAGTCCCGGTCCGGGGAAGGGGTGACGCCAGAGGACGTCGTGGGGCATACCGAGGGCCTCACCGGCCAGGCGGACCTCGTCCTTGAACAGTTCGCGAAGCGGTTCGATGAGCTTCAGCTTCATGCGCTCGGGCAGGCCGCCGACGTTGTGGTGGCTCTTGATGACGGCGCTCGGACCACGAACGCTGACGCTCTCGATCACGTCGGGGTAGAGCGTGCCCTGCACCAGGTACTTGGCGTTCTCGATCTTCTTGGCGTGCTCGTCGAACACCTCGATGAAGACGCGGCCGATGATCTTGCGCTTCTGCTCGGGATCCGTGACGCCCTCGAGCTGATCGAGGAACTGCCTGCGAGCGTCGACGGCGATGAGGTTGAGCTTGAAGCTCTGCTCCATCATCTTCACCACGCCCTCGAACTCGCCCTGCCGGAGCAGGCCATTGTCGACGAAGATGCAGGTGAGGCGATCACCCAGGGCCTGGTGGCAGAGCACCGCGGCCACCGAGGAGTCGACGCCGCCCGAGAGGCCACAGATGACTCGCTCGTCCGGGCCCACCTGAGCCTTGATCTTGGCGATGGCCTCCTCGACGAAGGAGCCGGGCGTCCAGTCCGGGGTGAGGCCGGCCACGTCGAACAAGAACGCACGCAGGATTTCCGCGCCGCGCGGCGTGTGGGCCACCTCGGGGTGGAACTGGATGCCGTACTGCTTCTTGGCCGGGTTGGCGATGGCGCAGAAGGGCGTGGCCGGGCTGGTCGCGAGCCTCTGGAAGCCCTCGGGCAGCACGGTCAGCTTGTCGCCGTGGCTCATCCACACCTCGATGCTCTCGCCCTTCTGGAAGGGGGAGAGGATGCCGATCGGCTCGTCGATGGTCAGCTGCGCGCGGCCGTACTCACGGTGCTCGCCCTTCTCCACCTTGCCACCGAGCAGGTGGGCCATCAGCTGCTCGCCGTAGCAGATGCCGAGCAAGGGCAGACCCAGCTCGAGCACGCCGGGATCGCACTTGGGCGAGTGCTCGCCGTAGACGCTGTCCGGCCCGCCGCTCAGGATGATGGCGCTCGGGGCGAGCGCGCGGATCTTGTCGAGCGACAAGGTGCAGGGGTGGATCTCACAGTAGACGTGGTTTTCACGTACGCGGCGCGCGATG
>DATIDO010000683.1:0-2133 GCA_035456245.1 Polyangiaceae bacterium | reverse complement strand
GTTCTGCCTCGCCAGCGACTTGGCAGCCGACCGCGACGGCATCCTCACCGACCGCGCCAAGCGGGTGGCGCTGCTCGTCCTCGACGACCTCGGCAAGGAGGAGGACCCGAAGCGCCGCATCTTCGCAGTGCTCGACCACCGCCACACCCGCCGTCCAACGGTGATCACCTCGGGCCTCAAGCTCGACGACCTCGATCGGCACTACTCGGACGGCGCCATGTCTCGCCGCATCGTCGAGTTCCGAGGGCAGATGGTCTCCTTCGTCTCGGCCTTCAAGTCCGACCAACCCTTGCGAGTGGTCGGACCTGGCGACCAGGACGCTGTAGCAGCCCGCCTCGGCGAGAAGCCGTAGGCGACTGGTGAGCGCGTCGAGCGCTCGAAACGCAGCGAGAGAGGCGCGTAGGCGCAGCAAAGTGGGGCTTTACCACTACCCCCCGGCCGAACAGTGCTGGGGATTCCAAGGCCAAGGGGCCCCGTGTGTGTGAACCGGCAAATTTGGCTGAAATATTAGGTTAACACCCCCCACTCCTCCGATGGTGAACCGCAAGACCCAAGCAAAGCGAAAAGTTGCGAACCAAGCGCAAAAAGAGCTGATGCGCCTCGGCGCCACGCTCGGCGAGCTGGCTACCGCCACCGGAAAGTCGCGGCCAGCGGCGAGCTACTGGATGGCCGGCACCAAGCTCCCAGACGACGCCAGCCGGAAGGCGATCCATGTGAAGTGGCCGGCGGTCCAGCCGAAGATGTGGGACGTGACGGCGACGGCGCGCGCGCCCGCGGTTCACCCCCCCCAGTCGGCTCCCGCTCCGCCACCGAGCGCGCCCGACATGGGCGACCTCGAGGAGGATCCGGCTGACGCCAACTACGAGACGGCGATGCGCAAGCACTTGGCCGATGTTGAGGAGCAGCTGCAGCGCGCGAAGGACGAGCAGCGCGACGGCGACTGGGTCAAGTACGGCACGCTGAAACAGAAGATTCTGAACGACCTGGCCAAGTTCACGGGCCAGCTCACCGCAACCGACGAGGCGCGGCTCACGAAGAGCAAGCGCTTCGTGGAGCTGAAAACCGTGATTGGAAAAGCTCTCGCACCGTATCCCGAGGCGAGCCGAGCAGTGGAGGACGCACTGAGGGCCTGCAATGCATGAGCATTTCAACCGCAACCGAGGTTAGGCGCCGCCAACCACAATCCAGAGAAGACGAGCTCATCACGTTCGCCGTCGGCCTCGCCGATGGCATCGCGGAGGCGCGCGCCAACTCTCGCAAAATCACCTGGCCGAGCCCGCGCTACCGCGACGCCCCCGTCGCGTTCTTCCGTGAGGTACTCGGCGTGGATCCTTGGCATCGGCAGATCGAGATCATCGAAGCCGTGCGCGATCACAAGCGTGTCGCGGTGCGTTCTGGTCACAAGGTGAGCAAGAGCCACAGCGCTGCCGGGTTGGCACTCTGGTTTTTCTGCAGTTTCGACGATGCGCGCGTGGTCATGACGAGCACCACTGCGCGCCAGGTCGACGACATTCTGTGGCGCGAGTTGCGCATGGTGCTTCACCGCTCTGGCGTCTGTGCAGCGTGCAAGGCCGCAGATCGCGCGGCGTACCCAGACCAGCCGCACCTGCACACACGCGCACCGTGCGAACACTCGACGCTGATCCCAGAAGAGCCAGCCGAGAAGGCAAAGACGGGCCTGCACAGCGCCGACTTCCGAGAGGTGGTGGGATTTACAGCGAAGGAGGCGGAGGCCGTCGCCGGAGTTTCCGGCAAGAACCTGCTGTATATCGTCGACGAGGCGAGCGGCGTTCGGCAGGAAATATTCGAGGCCATCGAGGGCAATCGCGCCGGCGGTGCGCGGATCCTCATGCTCAGCAACCCAACCAAGAACGAGGGAGAGCACTTCGATGCATTCCACTCGAAGAAGCACCTCTACAAGACGGTGACCGTCTCGAGCGAAGAGACTCCGAACGTCGTCGAGAGACGGCTCGTGATCCCTGGACTCTGCGAGCACGAGTTCGTCGACGAGAAGAAGGAGGAATGGGGCGAGGAATCGGCGCTCTACAAGATCCGCGTGAAGGGCATTCATGCTCTTCACGAAGACGGCAAAATCTTCTCCGTCCACACGATCACCATGGCGGAGGATCGCTG
>DATIDO010000682.1:0-6769 GCA_035456245.1 Polyangiaceae bacterium | reverse complement strand
AGAGCAGCCGTCTTCTCGTCGAGCAGCTCGCGCTCGCGAGCCGCCAGGCGATCGGCCGCCGCCTGGGCGGCTTCCTCGCTCAAATGCTGATGCTCCGCCTTCAGCTTGCGCAGCGCCTCCTCGTTGGCGCGGTGCAGGGCCGCCAGCTTGGCGTCCTGCTCGCTCTTCAGCTCACCCTCGCGGGTGGCAATGGCGGCGAGCTGAGCGGCGTGCGCCTCGGTGGCGGCTGCCGCCAGCGCTGCTTCACGCGCCGCCTGGCCGCGCTCGCTCTCGGCCAGCGTGGCCTGCTCGACGGCCAGCTTCTGGGCCTCGGCTGCCTTGTCGGCGGCTTCGCGCAGCTGGTTCTTGTGGTCTTCACGCAGCGCCGCGGTCTCCGCGTCGCGCTGCACCATCGCGTTCTCGTGGGTCTCTCGCGCGGTGCGCAGCTCGCCGGTGCGCGTCTCGAGCTCCTCGGTGAGGCGCTCGCTCTTGCTCTTGAAATCGTCGGCGCGCTTGTTGGCCTGAGCCTTGTCGTCGGTCAGCGCATCGCGCGTCTTCTCCAGCGCGGCGCGAGTGTTCTCGAGCTCGCGCAGCCGCTCGCCCAGCTCCACCTTCTCGCGCTCCAGCCCGATGTTGGAGTCGTTCAGCTTGACGACCTCCTTCTCGCGCGAGGTCAGCTGGTCGCGAACATCGAGGATTTCCTTTTCCTTCTTGTTCAGCTGCTCGCGCAAATCGAGGAACTCGCGCGCATTGCCGCCCTGGTTGCTGGCCATCTTCTCGCGCAGCTCGTCGAGCTCGCGCTGCAGCAGGGTCAGCTCGGCTTCCTTCTTCTGAGCCAGCTGATCTTTCTGGCCAGCCAAATCGGCGGCGGCCTCGTTGGCCGTGCCCAGGTCACGCTCGAGCGACGACACGCGACCGCGCAGCTGCTCCAGCTCCGCCAGCAGCTCGGGCGAAGGGCCCGTGGGGCCGGCCGCCAGGGGCTCGATCTCTTCGATCTCGGGCGGCTCGACGCTGTCGATCTGTACCACCTCTTCGTCCGGCGCGACCTTCAGGCCTTCGCTCTCGTCGAGCCGCAGCTCACCCAAGTCGGACGGCGCGCTGGTGGCCGAGGCTGCCGCGGGCGGCGGAGGGATCCGTGACGGCGGCGGCGGCGCCTTGGAGGGCGGGCCCATCAGGTTGCCGAACGCCTCCTCGGTTTCCGCGTCGACGTCGTCGGCCGCGTCGACCAGATCTTCCTCGATCACCACGTCGTCGATCTCGACGGCGGCGGCGCCTTCGGCAGCGCTCAGCTGCACGAACGGACGAATGCGCGCGACCAGCTGCTCCACGCTGATCGGCTTGTGCACGTAGTCCTCGGCGTGCGTGCGCAGACGACGATGCTGCTCGAACGTCTCGTCCGTCGCTTCACTGCTGAGCAGAATGAGCGGGACGTCCTTCACGCCCGAGCTGCGCTTCAGCTTGTTGCAGACCGAGAAGCCATTCATGCGAGGCAGCTCGATCGAGAGCAGAATCAAGTCCGGCTTGTTTTGCTCGGCCTCGACGATGCCTGCTTCACCGTCCTCCACCACCTTGGTCGCACAACCGTAGGCTGCGAGCCCCGAGACGAGACTCTGGGCGAACTGGGCATCACTCTCGAATACGAGGACTTTCGTCATGGGGCGCTTTTCGACGTGGAACCTGCGCAAGATAGCCGCGTGGAATCGCCATGTTAAGCGAGGAGCTACGAGCGACCTCGGCTGTTGTGGGCGACCGTCCCACACCGCGCCTGCCGCGCGTCGCCTGTGTCATGGGCCCGTGTCATGGGCATCTGTCACGGGGCTGTGTCGCTGGATGCTCGAAACGCCGCTGTGAAGCGGCATATCGAACCGAACGGCGTGAGCCTGCATATCGAACCGAACAGGCGGCGCCGAACAGGCGGCGCCGAGCAAGCGACGCCGAACCGAATCGAGCAGCACCGAGCAGCGCGGTGTTATTGAAGCGTCTCTCGGCGCTGCGACCGCGGCGGGGGAGACGTCGCGGAGGCTCAGCGCGGAGCGCGCGAGGCCTTCTCGGTGTGACCACTGGTACCGAAGCGCTCGTTCAGCACGGCGAGCACCGCGCGGAAGTCGACGTCGCGATGCCGCAGCCCCACCAGCAGGTGATACAGCACGTCGGCGGCTTCACTGGCCACCCGCTCGTCCGTCTCGCTCGCGATGGCGTCGCTCACCTCGCCGGCCTCCTCGCGGATCTTCGAACCGATCTTGGCGGCGCCGCCGTCGAACAGGGAGCGCGTGTAGCTCTTCTCTCCCGTCGAGGTCTTGCGCGCTTCGAGCAATGCCTCGAGACGGTCGACCAGTGGCTTGACGGAGACACCGTCGGCTCCCGGCGTCACCGCCGCCCCGGGCGCTTCGTCCGACTCACTCGCCGCCGGGCTCGGCAACACCGGCTCGAAGAAGCAGTTGTCGCGACCGGTGTGGCAAGACGGGCCCGCAGGTTCGCACGAGACCAGCAGGGTGTCCGCGTCGCAGTCCGCCGCCAGGCCCTTGACCCACAGCACGTTGCCGCTCTCCTCGCCCTTCACCCAAGTGCGGTTGCGCGAGCGACTGAAGAAGGTCGCCTTGCCCGTACGCAGGGTCTGCTCCACCGCGGCCCGGTCCATCCAGGCCATCATGCGCACCTCGCCCGTCAGGTGGTCCTGCACGATGGCCGGAATCAGACCTTGGTCGTTGAATCGGAGCGCGTCGACGGAGAGGGTCACGCGCGGTCCATAGACCAATCGGCCCGCTTTGCCAGCCGCTCTGCTTCTTCCCGCAGCAGGGCTTTTGCCCGCTGCCCTCAGTCGATGGTGACGGTCTTGCTGACCGTCGCGTACTCGCCCGTGAAGGCGGGTACGGCGGCGGCCCGGAAGCGACCTGCGATGCAGCTACCCGTGTCGGTGCCCGCGAAAGGGGGCCCCGAAATCGTGGCCGAGGTGACCCGCCCGGAAGGTGCGAAGGTCACCACCACGCGCGCCACGCCCGAGGGGTCCCCCTCCCGACGGCACGTCGAGGCGTGCGCAATGGCCTCGTTCAGGGCCACGTTGGCTCGACCCGGGTCGAAAGGCGGGGGTTCTTCGGGCGTTACCTCGACCGGCGCAGCGACCGTCCTCTTGGCAGGCTCGGCGGCAGGCTGCGCTGGTTCGCTGCTCTCGGTGGCCGCGGAGTCGGTGGCCGCGGAGTCAGTCGACGCGGAGTCGGTGGAGGCAGTGTCCGACTTCTTGCGGCGGGCCTGGGCCGGTCCCGAGGCAGTGATGGCGACCTCGTCGGATTCGACGACCGCGACACTCGGCGACTCGACCGCCGGCGCTGCAGCGGGGATCGCTGCAGCCGGGATCGGCGCTGCCGCGGCCGACTCGGGGCGCTCGCGCTCCAGCTCGATCTCACGAGGCTGCGACGCCGTCTCGGCACCGAGCCGAGCGCGGCTCTGGGAGCGCGCGAGCGCGGCACCTGCGCCCAAGCCGAGCAGAGTTGCCAACGTCAACACGGCGCCGCGACTCCAGCGCGAGCGCCGCGGCGGCATGGGGCGATCCGAAGCGTTGATCAATCTGCCGTCGGCGCTCAGACGCACGGGGCCATCGACGGCCTCCGGAGTCACCAAGCCGAAGCGATCGAAAGGTCCCGGTGCATGCGACGGCACGGGGTGCTCGGCCAGCTCCCAGGGGCGCGGGGGCGCAGGCGGGAGGCTCGATTTGGCGGCGCCGTTGGCCTGAGGGCCCGTCGAGCGCGCCGGCGAATGGGCCCCGATCGACGCAGCACGCGACGGCGAGCGACGGTTCGGCATCGTGTGCGCGTAGAGGCGATCGATCTCCTCGTCCCGCAGGCTGGCGCTGTAGGGCGATGAGTCGTCGCTGTTGCCCAGATGCGTAATGGCGTCATCGAGGACGTGGGGCGAGAGAGAGCCCGCGGTCGTGCGGTTCTCGTCGGGCTCGGAGCCCATCGCCGCCCGCGCCGGCAGCGACGACGACGGCGGCGGCGACGAATGCATCGACGGGCGAGCTGGCGACGACGAATGCACGGTCGCGATGCTGGCAGGCGGCGGATAGGAACTGCTGCGACGAACCAGCGGCAGGGACTCGCGACGGCTGACGAGCGGCAGCGCCTCACGGCGGCTGGTCAGTGGCAGTGCCTCCTGACTCGACAGCGCATCCTGACTGGGCTGCGGTCGGAGGCTTTGCACCGCCAGCTCACGGAGCGACGGCACTCCCGAGTCATCGGCCTCTTCCTCCGCGGCGCTCTGCACGACCTCCTCGACAGGTGCGAGGGGAGCCGACGAGGGACGACTCAGCATGGCGGCGGCCGAACCTCGACCCACCACACCGTCGGTGGACACGATGATGTCCTCGCCCCGGTGGTCGAGACGCAGCCTCGCGTCGCACACCTTGCAGGTGATCTTTCCGGTCTTGCCCTGGATGCGTTCGAGCAACTGAGCCGAGAGGCGCATCCTAGCGCCGCAACTTCCACAATGGATGGTCCGAGTCATGGTCCAAGAACCCCCCCGCACGCACCGACGATCCCCACCGTCGAATCCGTACGGTCTTAACGATTGCCTACACTGGCACCTATCGGCCATCCGCCTGAATTCCGCAAGGATTTATTTTTTGCGTCTCGAGCGGACTGCCAAGGATGCAGAATTGGCCGGAATTCCCGGATTCCGCCGCTGACGGATTGGCCAAGCGCCACCCCGAAGGCTCGCTCGGGCGTTCATCGCCCCCACGGGCCGGGGCCCCTCCCCTCGCTCGCGTCCTGCACCTCCTGTAAACGAAACGACGGTGCCGCTGTCCGACCTTCCCGTCGCGCTCGTGACCAGCACGGCCATTGCCGTCGGGCTCTGCTTCGGCAGCTTCCTCAACGTCGTCATTCATCGCCTGCCGCGCGGCATGAACCTCGCGTACCCGCCGTCGGCGTGTCCTGGCTGTGGCACACCCATCCGCGCGCTGCACAACGTACCCGTGCTCGGTTGGCTGTGGTTGCGCGGACGCGCTGCCTGCTGTGGCGTGCGCATCTCGCCGCGCTACCCGCTCGTCGAGGCGCTGGGTGGACTGTTGGCTTGGGCGCTGGTCGTCACGCGCATCCTACCTTTCGCCAGCGAGGTCGGAGTCGGCATGGCGGTGGCTTGGTTCGCGACCTGGCTGGCGCTGGGTCTCGGCTTGGTGGCGCTGGCCTTCATCGATCTCGAGTTCATGATCCTGCCCGACTCGCTCACGCTCGGTGGCGCCGCGCTCGGGTTGGCATCGAGCCTCTACCGCGCCGACATCGACTGGCAGGGCTCGCTGCTCGGCGGCGTCTTCGGCTTCGGCTTGGTGTGGCTGCCGTTCATCTGGGGCCACCGCAAGCTGCGCGGCTTCGACGGCATGGGCCTGGGCGACGCCAAGCTCCTCTTGCTCGCGGGCTGCTGGTTCGGCGTGCTCGGGGCTGCGTTCGTGCTGTTCGCGGGCGCCATCCAGGGCACGCTGGCCACACTCGTCACCTTGCTCGTACACGGCGAGATCAAGGAGCCTGCAGCCGTGACCGCAGAGCGTGAAGAGCTGGCTCGCGCCATCGAGGAGGCCGAGGGCGAAGAGCGTGAAGAGCTCGTACGGCTGCGTGACGAGGATCCTCTCGGTCACGAAGCGCCCCAGGGGCTCGCCGGCGCGCGCATTCCCTTCGGACCGTTCCTGGCGCTCGCTTGTTTGGAGTTTGCCTTGTTCGAAGGCCACGTGCGCGAGGCGCTCTCGCTCTGGACGGACGGAGTGTTCGGATGAAGCGCGCGAGCTCGAGGCTGTCGTGCCGAGCGCTCGGCTTGCTCGGCCTACCGAGCCTGCTCGCTGCGAGCCTGACCGGTTGTGGCTCCGGCACACCCACGGTGCCGCTCGGCCCCCAGCCAGCCGAGGTCACCGGTGTACCGGTCCCGTACCCACCGCCTCCTGCGCAGGTCGAGGTGGTGCCCCTGCGACGACGCGAGACGTGCTTCTGGCGCGATGGCTCCTGGGACTTTCGAGGGGGGCAGTGGGAGTGGGTGAAGGGCGGCTGGATGGCAGAGCAGCACAGCTGTTACTTCGCCCCAGGGGAGACACATTTCGAATCGACCCCTACCGGCGTGAGCCTCGTCTTTCGACGCGGCTCCTGGTTCGACAACGCGACGGGCAAGCCCTGCGAGCCACCCCCCGCCTGCGCCGAAGATTCTGCCCGACTTTCCCGGTCCGGCGCGGATTTGGCGCAGCGGTCGGAGCCCTGGTAAGCAGCGCCTCCCATGAGCGACCACGTCTTCCGTGAATACGACATCCGCGGCGTCGCCGAGCGCGATCTGAGCGACGACTTTGCCGAACGACTGGGCCGCGGCCTGGCCGAGATGCTGGCCCCCGAAGGCCGCGCGCCGACGCTCGTCGTCGCTCGCGACTGTCGCCTGTCCGGCGAGCGTCTGGAGAACGCGCTCGTGCGCGGCCTCGTTGCCGGCGGCGCGCAAGTGGTCCGCGTCGGCGTCGGCCCCACGCCGCTCATGTACTTCGGTGTCCACCACCTGAACGCCGACGGCGGCATCATGGTGACCGGCAGCCACAACCCGGCCGAGGACAACGGCTTCAAGATCATGAAGGGCAAGGCTTCGTTCTTCGGAACGCAGCTGGTGGCGCTGCGCGCACGCACCAAACAGCCCTTCGGCGAGGTGGCTGGCGGCAGCGCACGCGACCAGGACATCTCGGACGCCTACGTGGAGGCGCTGACCAGCCGCGTGGAGCTCGGCCCGCACCGCTTCCCGTTCGTGATCGATGCCGGCAACGGCGGCGCCGGCCCGCTCG
>DATIDO010000681.1:0-5687 GCA_035456245.1 Polyangiaceae bacterium | reverse complement strand
GGTGCGCAGCGCGTCGCGCTGCTCCTGGATTTCGGGACCGAGCGTCTGGCTCAGGTAGCCCTGCATGTCGCGGCTGGTCGCCCCGATGCCGCTGACCAGCGCCGCACGCTCCAGCGCGTCGGCAAAGTCGGCGCAGGTGGCGTAGCGAACGTCCAGATCGCGCGCCAACGAACGCATCACGACGTCCGAGATGGCGCGCGGCACGCCGGGAGCTGCATCCACGAGGATCGGGATCGGCTCGTTCAGCACGCGCGACAGCGTGCCCGCCTCGTTCTCGGCCTTGAACAGCCGGCGATGCGCCAAGCCTTCCCAGATCACGATGCCGGCCGCGAACACGTCGGCGCGTCGATCCAGGTTCTCTTCACCCCGAGCCTGCTCGGGCGCCATGTAGGCGATCTTGCCCTTGAGCTGACCCACGCGGGTCGCGGTCAGGCGCGCCGCCGCGCGGGCCACGCCGAAGTCGGTGATACGCGCCACGCCATCGACGCCGACCAGCACGTTTTGCGGCGAAACGTCACGGTGGACGACGCCCGCGAGCTGCCCCGTCTCGTCGCGGAGCTCGTGCGCCGCGTGCAGGCCAGCCAGCGTATCGAGGCCGATACGCAGCACGACCGACATGGGGATGGGCTGGCGCGTCGAGGCGGCCCGCGCGAGCAAACGCGCGAAGGTCTCGCCCTCGATGTACTCCATCACCAGGTAGTAGCCACCGGGGCTCGCGCCCACCTCGAGGATGGGCACCACGTGCGGGTGGTGGATGCCTGCGGCGAGACGGGCCTCGTCGAGGAACATCTCGACGAACTCCTTGTCACCGGCCAGGTGGGGATGCAGGCGCTTGATGGCGAACAGGCGTTGGAACCCGCCCACGCCGGTGAGGCGCGCCAGGTACACCGTCGCCATGCCGCCCGACGCAATCTCGCCGATCAGCTCGTAGCGATCGACGAACTGTCGACCCGAGGTCTGGATGTCCAGCAGCTTGGCCGCCACGCGTTTCCGGTGCTCCGATCAGAAACTACCGACAGCGCCCACGGTAGCACCGTCGCCGATCGAAAAGGTGGGACGGACCGAGAATGCTCGCGGTTCACCGAGGCTGGAACCGCGCGCCGTGCCACCGGACCGCCGGGCGCTGTCGCTCGGCTTGTCGCCACCCGACCAGTCGGTGAGCCAGATGCCCGTGACAATGGTGAAGAGGCCGACGCCGACGGTCGCGCCGATCGCGATATTGGCGACCATCTGGTTCTGCAGGCCCTGCTGGTACAGCTCGCAATCGGTAGACTGACCGGCACAGCCCGTGCGGACTGCCTCCTGGCCCGGCTCGTTCAGCGCGCGAATGCCCAGGAAGGTCGAAGCGCCGATACCGACCGCGGTGACCGCAGCTCCGGTCCAGAAGACGGCCGGCGACCAGCCGCCCTTCTTCTCTTCGGCGGCGGGTTGCTGTTCGTTGGCGACGGGCTGAGCCTGCTCGGGCGCCGCTTCGGGGATGGCCGGCGCGACGAAGATGACGCTCTCGGCCGAGCCTGCGGCGACCTTCACCTTCTCGGTGCGACCGCGCTTCTCCGACCAAGTGGCACGAACGGTGTGAGCGCCGGGCTGCACGTAGAGCGAGCGGGTCTCGGCGCTCTTGCCGTGAACCAGCTTGTTGTCGAGCAGCAGATCGCAGCGCTCGCTACAGCTGACGTTCAGCTTGCCGAGGACCGTGCCCTGCTCGTCCAGCAGCGCTTGGGCTTCGGTCACGAGCGTCTGCTCGTCTTTGCCGAGCGAAGCCGCGTCCGGGTAGAGCTCGAGCGCCAGCGAGGCGTGCGTGGCCGCGCGGTCCAACTGACCGGCCTCCTTGCGAGCCAACATGGCGAAGCGGAGCGAGAGCGCGCTCTGCGCGAAGTCGTCGGCAGCCTCGAACTGCTCGGCTGCCTCGACGTAGCTCGACAGACGGAAAGCGTCGCGCCCCCGATCGAATGCGGCGGCCGCCTTCTTGATGTCATCGGCGCTGGGGGCTGCGTCCTGTGCGAACGACAGGGTCGGAATCGACAGCAGTCCGAACAACGCGAAAATTGTCAGCGATCTCTTCATCTCGAATCCGTGCGCACCGCCAAGGAGCCCTCTGACTTCGACCTGCGGTGTTCTGACCAGACTACAACGAGACCCGAATCGCCGCGAGCCGATCCGCTGCGGATAGGGGGGCGATGTAGGCTCTGTAACTACCCTCACCTCGTTACCGCGCCTCGCCTGGCAGCCCGGCCATTCGACTCGACGAAGGAGCGCCAACTCGACGGTGTGTGTCCGAGCAGGCGCTACGTCGTGAAAGAAAAACTCCCGTGAGGCGGTTCGACGACTCACGGGAGCTGCTTGGGGAAATGGGCCGCGCGAGCGGCTCACACAATCGGGCCGCTCGGCCCGACTCGGCTCGAACTCAGGCCATCTCGACCAGCAAGCGATCGGGATCCTGCAGCAGGCGCACGACCTCCTGGGCGAACGCCGCGCCGACGTGGCCGTCGATGATGCGGTGGTCGAAGGAAAGGCTGATTACCATCACGTGGCCGATCTTGATCTCGTCGCCGACCACGATCGGCTTCTTCTTCATCTCGTGCACGCCCAGGATGGCGACCTCGGGGTAGTTCACGACGGGCGTCGCGAACAGACCACCCAGCTTGCCCAGCGAGGTGATGGTGAAGGTCGAGCCACCGACGTCCTCCTGCCGGGTCTTGCCGATGCGAGCCTCGGCGGCCAGGCGATCGATCTCCTTCGCCGTCTCCAGGACGCTCAGCCGGTTGGCGTTACGCAGCACGGGGACGATCAGGCCAGCGTCGGTAGCCGTGGCGATGCCGATGTCGACGTTGCCCTTCAGCACCATCTCCATCGTCGTGTCGTCGACCCAGCAGTTGAGCGCGGGGTGCTTGCGCAGCGCGGCAACCACGGCCTTCACGATGAAGGGCAGGAACGTGAGCTTCACGCCGGCCTCGTCGGCGAAGCCCTTGGTGCGTGCGCGCAGCTCGACCAAGCGCGAGCACTCGACCTCGTCCGCGTAGGTGAAGTGAGCGGCGGTGCGCTTCGAGCGCGCCATGTTCTCGTAGATGCGCTTGCGCAGGCCACGGATCGGCAGGCGCTGATCCTCGGCGCCGCGAGGCGGAGCCGAAATCGGCAGGGGCGCCGGGGCTGCTGCCTTGGCGGCAGGAGCAGCGGCAGCCGGAGCCGGCGCGCCACCCAGGTGGGCCTCGACGTCCTCGCGCGTGATGCGTCCAGCCGAACCGCTGCCGGCGACCTGCTTCAGGTCGACGCCCAGCTCGCGAGCGAGCTTGCGGGTCGCGGGGGCCGCGAGCGGCGGCTCGTTGGAAGAAGCAGCACTCGGAGCGGCAGCAGCCTGACGAGTACCGGGGAGCTCTTCCTTGATGTCGCCCACGGCGCTGGCAACGGTTTCCTTCTTCTCGGCCGGCTTGGCCTCGGCGGGCTTGGCTTCGGCAGCCGCGCCACCACCCAGGTCGAACACCACCAGCGTCTCACCGACGGGGACGACGTCACCCACGGCGCCGCGCAGCTCGGCGATCTTGCCTGCCTTGGGTGCGCCAATGGTGACCGTCGCCTTGTCGGTCATCACCTCGACCATTTCCTGGTCTTCGCTCACCGTGTCGCCGACCGCGACCAGCCAGCTGACGATTTCACCTTCGGTTACACCTTCGCCGATATCCGGCAGCTTGAACTCGAACTTGGACATAGATGGCTTCTCGTGGTCGCGGAGAGGGAGTGGACGGCGCCACTCGAGGGGCGCGTTCGGATCGGTGTTTCGCCAAATTTCTGCGACGAATCAACTGGTTCGCGCAGAGGCCAGCACCGCAGGCAGAATGCGGTGTGAAAGCGGCATATATTCGGCCTCGAGCGTGTACGGAAACGGCGTGTCGAAGCCGGTCACTCGCACGGGCGGGGCGACCAGGTGGTAGAACGCCTTCTCCACCACCAGCGTGATCAGCTCGGAGGCGAACCCGCCGGTGCGCGAGGCCTCGTGCACGACCACCACGCGGCCCGTCTTCTTGACGCTGGCCACGATGGTTTCGATGTCGACCGGCCACAGCGTGCGCAGGTCGATGACCTCGCACTCGACGCCTTCCTTCTTGGCCTTGGCCGCGGCGTCGAACGCCTCGTACAGCATCGCGCCGTAGGTGAGGACGGTCACGTCGCGACCGGGACGAGCGATGGCGGCGACGCCGAGCGGCACCGTGTAGTCACCCTCGGGCACCTCGCCCTTGGCCGCGCGGTAGACGCGCTTGGGCTCGAAGAAGATGACCGGATCGGGATCGTCGATGGCTGCCAGCAGCAGCCCCTTGGCGTCGTGAGCGTTCGACGGAATCACGACCTTGATACCGGGCACGCAGACGAAGTGCGCCTCGGGATGCTGCGAGTGGTAGTGGCCGCCGCGAATGCCGCCGCCGACGGGCGTGCGGATCACCAGTCCGGCGCTGTACTCGCCGCCAGAGCGGTAACGGTACTTGGCCAGCTCGTTGACGATCTGCTCGTAGGCCGGCCAGATGTAGTCGGCGAATTGGATCTCGGGCACCGGCTTGAGGCCGTACATGGCCATGCCGATGGCCGTGCCGACGATGCCGTTCTCGGTGAGCGGCGTGTCGATGACGCGATCCTCACCGAACTCCTCCTGCAAGCCGGCGGTGACGCGGAAAACGCCACCGACCTTGCCTACGTCTTCGCCCAGGAGAACGACCCGGCGGTCGCGTCGCATCGCGACGCGCAGCCCGTCGTTGATGGCCTGGACCATGTTCATCTGCGGCATGACTGGGTCGGTCCTCTCAGTGCGTCTTGGGCGGGCGCGGCCCCTCGAGCAGCTCGCGCTTCTGCTCGACCAAGTTCCACGGCAACGTCTCGTAGACGTCGTCGAACAAGCTCTCGATCGGCGGAGGCGGCGTGGCCTCGGCCACGGCGATTGCGCGCTTGATGCGCCCTTCGAACTCTTCGATCAGCGCGCTCTCGCGCTCGGTCGACCAGGCGTTCTGCCCGATCAGGTAACGACGAACTCGCTCCAGCGGATCCAACGCAACCCAAGGCTCGAGCTCCTGGGTGTCGCGATAGCGATCGGGATCGTCGCTCGTCGAGTGAGCACCCATGCGGTAGGTGAGCGCCTCGATCAGCGTGGGCCCCTCGCCGCGTTGCGCGCGGGCCAGCGCCTGTCGAACCACCGCCACGACGGCGAACAGGTCGTTGCCGTCCACTCGCACGCCGGGCATTCCGTACGCAGCCGCCTTCTCGGCGAACGTTTCGGAGGCCGTTTGACGCTCCGTGGGCACGCTGATGGCCCAGCCGTTGTTGCGGCAGAAGAAGATGGTCGGCACCTTGAACACGGCGGCCATGTTCATGCCCGAGTGGAAGTCGGGCGTGCTGGTGGCGCCGTCGCCGAAGAAGACGAGGCTGGCTTGGGTCTTGCCGTCGATCTTGGCGCCCCACGCGAAGCCCACGGCTTGGGTGATTTGCGTACCGACCGGCGAGCTGATCGAGCCCCAACACTTCTCACGACAGGTGTAGTGATCGGGCATCTGGCGCCCCTTCACCGTGTCGTTCGCGTTTCCGAACATGTTGTCGACCAGCTTCTGCAGACTCAGCCCGCGCATGAGCGCCGAGCCGAACTCGCGGTAGCAGGGGAAGATCCAGTCCGTCTCGCGCACCGCGTAGGTCGCACCGACGATGGCCGCCTC
>DATIDO010000680.1:0-10963 GCA_035456245.1 Polyangiaceae bacterium | reverse complement strand
GGCATGGCTGAATCTTGGCACGACGTGGGCGCCAGGCTCGCCCGTAGTGTCGGGCGCGAGCGACGGCGGAGCGGGGCGCGTGTGGTTCCGGTGTAGGTAGTTCGGGTAGGTGGCAGTTGGGCTGCTCGATCCAAGCAGCGGCTGGATCCATCCAGCAGCTGGATCGAACCCAGTGGCTCGGTCGAGCCCTCCCGGTGCCGTCGGCCCGGGGCGACATGCAGCGATGCTTTGCGCGAGGGCCGATCTTCTGACAGGTCGAGCAGCAGTGAGCGTCTCGAGAGCAGCAACACTTTCTCTCCTCGTGGTGTTGGGTTGGGTGCCGGCTGCGGCCGCGCACGTCGAGGGCTCGCCCTGTGGCGAAAGGACCGTCGAGGCGCCGTGCGATGGTAATGGAGATGGCGATCGCGACCGAGACGGCATCCGGGATCGGGTGGAAGCGCGAACCGGGACCAGCCCGCTGAAGGCCGATACGGATGCCGACGGCGTTCCGGATGGCGTGGAGGACAGGGATGGCGACGGGCGCGTGGATCCGGGTGAGTCCGATCCGCGTTCGGCGGGTCTCTTTCCGGGCAGCGCGCCTCACATCCCCGAGCCGCTCGTGTTCGACTTGGTGCGGGGCCTCGGAGCCCGCCGCGGTGAGCTCGAGGTCAACACGCTGGTGGTGATGGACTTTCCGCGCGGCTCCTCGCCCGTCGTGGCCTGGGCTCCGGAGCTCGAATGGGCTCCGTTCGATGGCTTCGCAGTCGAGCTGGAGCTTCCCCACCTCGACCGGGAACTCCACGCCATCAAGGGCGCGCTGCAGTACACGCTGCCGTTCCCCGGAGACGCGTTCACACACGGTCTGCAGTGGTTGGGCGAGGGCTACCTGGCCGAGACGGGGGGCGCCACGGCGCTTCTCTACCTGGCGGGTGGTCGCCTGGGCGACTGGACCTTGTTCTCGATGCTGGGCGCGCGCGTCGTCTCGCACTCCGAGCCGGACACCTACGCGCAGGCCTTGCTGAACCCCAGCGTCTTCTACGACGTGGCCGAGAAGTTGACGGTGGGCGTGGAGACGAACGTCGCGCTCGCCGAAGGGCACGCCGAGCTACGCGTGGTCCCGCAGCTGCACTACCAATTGTCGCGGCGCCTGCGCGTGCAGCTGGGCGGCGGCTTCATGGCCTACGGCGAGCAGCTCGATCCGCTCGCCGCGACGCGTGTGGTCGTCGAATAAGCAGCGATCAACCCAGTCCGAGGGCGTCCAGCTGCTTCTGCGCTGCGGGGGCCCAGCCACGGTTGGCGTGGGGGGACGCGGGGCTAGGGTGCAGGACGGTGCCGATGCGGATGTCTTGGCCGGCCAGCGCACGCTGCGCTTGCTTCTGGGCGAAGGCTCCGACGCCGATGACCCAGCTCGGCTTCAGCTCGGCGACGATGGCTCGTAGCGCAGTGTCGCAGGCCGCCTCGATTCGGGCGGCGAGTGGCTTGGGCACCTTGTCGGGCGTGAGGTTCGAGCCGCTCTCGGTCATGAAGACCAAGGGGCAGTAGTTCACCACGAAGAAGCGCTCGGCCATGGCCTCGGCGCTGCCGTAGCGGTCCTTCATGTAGCCCCACAGCCGTGTGCCGCTCACCTCGCTCTTCTTGCAGGCGAAGCCCTCGACCGGGCGCTTGGGGTGTTCACTGGGCGGCCTGCCCACCGGGCCGCTGATACCGAGGAAGTCCCGCACCATGCCCACGTCGCCGAAGGGCACGCCCGTCTGGGCCATGCCGAAGGGTCCCGGATTCATTCCGAGCCACAGGGCTTCCTTCTTCCCCCGGCCGAAGCGCTCCAGGTAGAGCTCGTGGGGCGCGCGAGCGTAGACCAGCGGGTTGTAGGTGAAGGCGGCGACCGAGCTGGCGTCGATGCGATCACAGGCAGCGGCCAGTTCGCGGCTGATCTCGGCGAGGCGGCTGGGCATCACACCACCTCCGGCTCGCCGACGAGCTCGATGGTCTTCCAGCGTCCCGACCAGAAGCGGAACCAGAGGAGCACGGCCAGGGCAGCGATGTAGAGAACGATGGACAGCATGATGGTGGCGATGCCTCCGCCCCAATGGAAGACGGCGACCCAGGACAGCGGGGTGAAGAGCCCCCAGGCGAGTGCGATGCGAGCGCCCATCGGCCAGGCGGTGTCCCCGGCCGAGCGAAGCGCCTCGGTCAGCGTGATGCCGATGGCGTCGAACACCTGCCACACGCCGCAGAATCCGAGCATCACGGTTCCGGCCGCGATCAGCTCGGGAGCGGGGCGTCCGGCCCCTTCGAACAGGCCGATCAGCGGGCGGGGGAGCGCCAAATAGACGATGCCGACCGAGACCATCCAGGCACAGGTCACCGCCAGCGTCAGCTTGACGATGGGGATGACGTCGTCGCGCTTGCCGGAGCCGATGGCCTCGCCGCACAGGATGGCGCCGGCCGAGGCCACACCGAAGGCGGGCATGAAGGAGATCGAGTTGATCTGGAAGACCACGTTGAAGGCCGCCAGCACCGTGGTGCCCAGGTGGCCGACGACGACGTTGATGAACAACACGAAGGCGGCGAACTCCAGGAACCAGTTCACGCCGCTGGGTACACCGAAGCGCAGCATGCGCAGGAACTCGCTCATGCGCAGCCGGCCCGGCGCCCCGGGGGAGGCGGGGATCCCCCAACCGCTCCAGAAAAGGGCGAGAATCACGGCGAAGCCGAGCCAGCTCGAGAGCGTGCTGGCCCAGGCGGCGCCGGCCGCACCGTAGCCGGGCAGGCCGAAACGGGGCTCGATGAGCGCGTAGTTGCCGATCACGTTGGCGACCATGGTGATGACGCCGGCGATCATGGACAGGCGGGTGTTGCCCATGCCGCCGTACCAGTTGCCCAGCGCCTCGACACCGACGATGGCCGCGACCGAGTACAAGCGGATGGCCATGTATTCGTCCATCGCGCGGCCGACTTCGGGCTCGAAACCGATGGTAGCGATGACGCGACCGAGCAGTGGCGTGGTCACGGCGGCGAACAGGCCGGCCCCCAGCGCCAAGAGCAGGCCGTAGTAGGCGTAGCGCCGCGCCCCGCTGACGTCGCCCCGACCACGCAGCTGGGCGGCGAAGCTCTGCAAGATGAAGGTCGTGCCCATGGGCAGCATCACGAACGAGAACACGTTCATGGCGCCGGTCGTTACGGCGGCCAGAGCCTTCTCGCCGAGCGGCGCCGTCATCAGCGCATCGCAGAAGCCGACGACGGCCTGCGTGGCGCGCGCCAGGACGATGGGCCACGCCAAAGTCAGCAGCGTCCTCAGCCGCGCCGCCGCGGTCGTCCCCTCCTGCGTCATGGTGGGGGCTGGTAGCAGGTAGGTCCCCAGCTGGCCAAGCTCGGGCGGACAGGCTAGGCCCGAGCCATGCGGTCAGCGGGCTGGAGATGGATGGGACTGGTGCTCGTCGGCGGCCAGCTGGGTTGCCTCGTGGGCTGTCAGCTGGGCCTCGAGGAACGCGACGGTGCCGAGATGGGAAAGCCCTGCGTCGCGGACGAGGACTGCAAGAGTGGGCTCTGTCTGTTGGAGAGCGCGGTGCTTTTCTCCGAAGGTGGACCGCCGGGAGGCATCTGCTCGGGCGACTGCAGTGAAGAGGACAACTGCCCAGCGGACACCGTCTGTACCCCGACCTCGGTGGGCTCACGCTGTCTTTTCGGTTGTGAGTTCGGCGAAGATGCCGACAAGTGCGGCGGCCGCAGCGCCTACGCCTGCGAGCCGCTCTACTTCGCCAGTGGCGCCGCCTGCGAGACGATCGACGACTGCGAGAGCGGCGAAGAGTGCGCAGCGAGCGACGACGGGACGAGCGTCTGCTCACTGCTCTTGGGCATCTGCACGCCGCGCTGCGGCAGCGACGCCGATTGCAGCGAAGGTCGCAGCTGTGATCTGGGCAGCGGCGAGTGCGTGGAAGGTGCGGCCGAAGGCAGCCTGCGCAGCGGCGAAGCCTGCGAGCCGAGCGACGACCGCTGCCGGGGTGTCTGCACCACCTTCGCCGACGAGAGCTCGGCTTGCGTGGAGTATTGCCGCTTGGGCGCCGAGCGGGGCTGCGGCGAAGACACACTCAGCGAGTTTGCCTGTGAAACGCCGGCCTACCCGGATCTGGGCTGGGAACAGGGAGCCGGCGACACCGGCATCTGTTCGGCGAAGTGAGCGGGCGCAGCGCAGAGAGCGGGCGCAGAGGGATCCGAGCTCAGCGCTCGGTCGTGAGCCGTCGCAGCGAGCTCTCCTGAATCACCAAGCGGGGTTTGGCCTCGCGCAAGGCCATGGAAAAGAGCGACGGCTGCAGCGGATCGTCGAAGACGGCGCGGAAGGTCTCGGGCTCGAGCGCGCTCTCCAGGCGCGAGGCGAAGGTGTTGCGCAGCTGAGCGAGGTAGTAGTCGACGTCGTAATCGCGCGGATCGGCTGCATCGCTGTCCTTCCACAGCGCAGCGCGGCCGCCCGTCGCGCGGTAGATGCGGACCTTGAGGCCCCTTCGCCATTCGCTTCGGCCGGCGTTGAGCAGCGCCTCGTAGGTCGGTTCGCGGCGGATCTCGCGGGTGACTCGGTACTCGTCGGTCGTCTTGGTCAGGCGCACGCGCTGGGTGACATCGCGGGTAGGCAGCCTCCGCTCGACCAAGGCTCGCACTGCGTTCACGTAGGTTTCGCGGACCGTCGGCAGGTCTCCGCGTAGCAGCGCGTTCAGGGCCACGGTCAAGAAGGCTTCGCCGAACGGAGCCGAGCGGCTGGAGCGGAAGGCCACGCCGCGCAGGGTGATCTGGCCGTCGTAGCCGAGCAGCGCGTAGTTCTTGGGCTCGTGCGAGAGCATGGCCTGGTAGCGCCCCTCGAACTCGAGCGTGACCCGCTCGGGCAGCAGCGCGTCGACCTCCGCCACCGCGCGGCGTTCGTCCTGCTCGCTCCAGCTCTCGGGCACGGCGAAGTAGACGCCGTCCGTGTCGGCCTCCAGCAAGGTCACGCCGCGCCCATGCAGCTCGCGGCAGAGCAGATCGAGCAGCTCGCGGCCCCGGCGCGTCACCTCGTTGGCGGCGTGTACATCGGAGAAGCGCGTCAGGGCGCCCGCGCCCAGGTAGCCGTAGGCGCTGTTCACCACGATCTTCATGGCGGCCGAGAGAGCCTCGTCGACGTAGCGGTCGGCGGAGCCCGGGGCGGCCGCCTTGGCTCGCGCCTTGGCCTCGAGCCGCAAAGAAACCAGGCGATCGACCAGGCCGAGCAGGGCCCCGAGCGAGTCGCGACTCGGGCCGATGCCGTACTGCCGCATCAGCGACGGATAGAGGCTGGCGACGTCCGCCTTCACCACGCGGGAAGCCGCGCCGCTGGCAAACAAGTGCAGGGCGGCGCCGGTGTGCGGCGTTCCATCACTCGCTTCGTGGCGGGGGAGGGCGCGCTCGCGGCGCAGGTAGGCGCGGACCAAGAGCGGATCGATGACGCCGGTGGCGGGGCCTGCGTCGGCCAAGCGATCGTAACGGCGTGGCACCATGCGCGCGAGCGCGAAGGTGGCCCCGCCCAACAGGCGCGCCAGTCCACGCGCTTCCAATACGTCTTGGCTGGCGTAGCGCCGCACGCGCTCGGGCTTCTGCTTGTAGGCGTCGTAGACACGCCCGTCGGGGATCTTCACGCGCTGAGCAGCCGCGATGCCGAAGTGTCGAGCGACGTCCTTCAGGCCGTGGCCCGGCAGATCGCGGGCCGAAAAGTCGTGACGCAGCACCGCGTCCATGGTGTCGATCAGCTCGCGACCCACCACGCTGTAGCGACTGCGGCGCTTCTTGCCGTCGGCCCCCAGCTCGCCGTTGCCGCGTGCCGAGGGACGCAGCGTCAGGCCGGGCGGGCCGGCCCGGCCGAGCGTGAGTGGGACACGCAAGTGCGCGGCGCGGCGGGCCAAAAATGGCAGATCGAAGCCGTGGAGGTTGTGATTCTCGATCACGTCGGGATCGAGCTCGGTGATGCGAGCCAGCAAGCGGCGGATCAGCTCGGCCTCCCCCCGATCGTCCAGCCGCGCAGCCTCGAGGATCTCGCTCTCACCGTCGGGGCGGCCGATGGCCACCATGAAAATGCGATCCACCTCCGCGTCGAGGCCGGTGGTCTCCAGATCGAACTGCAGGCGCGCGAGCTGGTCGAAGGAGAGGTCGCGAAAGTAGGTCCGCCCCGAAGCAATCAAGTACTGCTCTTCCGGAGGACGGAGCAGCAGCGACTCGTCACCGTGACGCGTCTTGGCCGAGCGGGCCCAGCGCTCCAGCGCGCGCCCCTCTTCGGCGTCCAACAACCAGCGCAGCTCGCCCGTGCCGCCGAGCTCGTGCGCGCGCACCGACGAAGGCAGCGCGTCGCACTCCGCGGAGAGCACCCAGGGGCGGAACGGCGCGTACTCGACCGACAGGCGGCCGTGTTGGGGATCGCGGCGCCACACCATCGCCAACCCTTCCCAGTTGGCCCACACCGAGACGATGCCGGGGGTGGGATCCCACCCGAACAGCAGCTCTTCGTCCTGGTTCGGCACCAGGGCGCTGTAGGGCGGGTGGCGAAAATGGCAAGGGCGCCGCTGGCTCGCCGAGCCAGGCTGCCCCACAATGGCGGGATGGTGTGCCCCGCATGAGCTCGGCGAAGCGACCGCCGTACCTGGAACCGGGACCGCGGCTGGAGCCGGGACCGCGCCATCGCGTGGAGGCCAACCAGATCCAGCGTCTCTTGGAGCAGGCTGCCGAGCTCGACAGCCCCAGCGTCGATCTGTCGCCGCTCTTGGGCCTGGACCAGCCGCTGCACCTGGGGGTGAAGGAGCTCCACCGCGCCGTGTTGCAGCTGGCCACCGGTGAGGAGAGCTGGCCTGCGCTGACGCTCAGCTGGAACGACGCCGAGGTCACGGTGGAGGCGCTGGATGGCGGCGCCATGGCCACGTTCAGCTTGAAGTTCTGAGGGCGTGGAGCCTTTTCGTTCGGCCTGCTCCGAGTGGGCGGCAGTCCCGAAGGCTCGGGCGGTCTCGCTCGGTGCCTGGCGGACCGGGGCCCTTCGCGCTTGCATCAGTTTTCGCTACAGATAATCTGTAGTTATATGTCGGTCGATCTGTCGCAGGTGACGCTCACGCAGCTGCGCTACGCCATCGCGGTGGCCGACGTGAAGAACTTCCGCTTGGCCGCCGAGCGCTGCCACGTTTCGCAGCCCGCGCTCAGCATGCAGATCCAGAAGCTGGAGGAGCTGCTGGGTGTGGTGCTGTTCGACCGCGGCAAGAAGCCCGTGCTCGTCACCGACGAGGCGGAGCCCGTCCTCGGGCAGATGCGCACCATCTTGCGGGAGACGGAACGCCTGGGGCAGCTGGCCAACGACGAGCAAGCGATCGCCGGGCCCTATCGCTTGGGTGTCATTCCCACGCTGTCACCCACGGTGCTGCCGCTGTTCTTGGGACGCTTCCTGAAAAAGTACCCGGACGTTGAGCTCACCATCGAGGAGCTGCAGACGCACGACATCATCGAGCGCCTCTCCCAAGATGCGCTCGACGGTGGACTGGCGGCGACGCCGCTCGAGGTGCCCGGGCTCGACGAGGCGGTGCTCGGCAACGAGGTGTTCTTGGCGTACCTGCCGCCGGGGGACGAATTGGCTCGCAAGGCCACGCTGCACCAGTCCGATCTGGCGGAGCGCCCGCTGTGGGTGATGCCGGAAGGGCACTGTTTTCGCACGCAGGTGCTCAGCTACTGCGCGTCGCGGACGCGGCGCGGCAAGCGGGCTGGTGAAGGTCCGATCTCGCCGGGCGTGCGCTTCGAGAGTGGCAGCTTCGACACGCTGATCCGCTTGGTGGATTCGGGCATGGGCCTGACCGTATTGCCCGAGTTGGTGGCTGCGGCCTTGCCGGCGGCGCGGCGCAAGGCGCAGGTGCGTCCCTTGGTGGGGCCCGTGCCGGTGCGTCAGATCGGGTTCGTGACGGCGCGCTCTCAGCTGCGGCGCCGCGTGGCCGAAGCGCTCGAGCGCGAGATGCGTGCGGCGCTCGAGCAGGCGCTGCAGGGCGAGCACGACGGCGACGACGTGCTCCTGCCGCTGGGCTGAGGGGCCGCGCGATCCGCTGACCGTCGAAGGGATGGGCTAGCCCATCGAGTCACCGTGACGGCCGAGTGTCGAGCGGTCGTCGGAGAATTTGCGCGGATGGCGTGAAGGTCGTGGCCTTCTTGGGCTCCAAGGTTCCAGCAAGGAAGCACACCCATGGAAACCATTCGAACCAACTCCGTTCGCTTCGTCGGCCTTTCGGCTTTGGCGCTCTCGACCCTCACCTACGGCTGCGCCGTCGACGCCCCGACGGGCGAGGCTGCGTCGAAGTCGCAGGAAATCTGGGGCGCCGCAGACGATGCCAACACGCTCGAAGCGAACGTGATCGTCCACCTCGGCAACTGTAGCGGTACCCTGATCACGCCCCGCATCGTCCTGACGGCGGCGCACTGTACCTATCCTTCGTATCTCCCCGAGGTGAGGTTCGGCAACGACCATACTCAATTCGTCAATCTCGTGCCTTCGACGCGGGTAGTCGCACACCCCGACTACCAACGAGACGATCCGAACGCTCCGCACTACTCCGAGTACGACATCGCGCTGGTCTACTTGTCGGAGCCAGTGTTCGATCGGGCGAAGATTCACCGGCCCAGTCTGGTTGCCCCCACCAACTTCGACAGCATCGGCATGGCAGGCTGGTCGAGCTGTGGACGCAACATCAACTACAGCAATCCGAACCAGACCAAGCGTCAGGCGGCCATTTTCGTGGACGGCGTCTACCAGAGCCAGACGGGGCCCGACGAGCTGGCGCTTCGCAATCAGCCCAACTTCGGGGCCGCCATTTGGACGCGCGACTCGGAGAACACGGGCGTGTGCTCGGGGGACTCGGGCGGAGCGCTGTTCGTGGCGCACGCCGATGGGACGCGTGAGACGTTCGGCGTCACCTCGTGGGTGAGCTTCTTCGGCGACGGTACGGCGATTGGCGCTGGCTGGGCCGACGTGACCACCGAGGCCGCTCGCAACTGGATCCTCTCGCAGGTTCGTGATTCGTCGGTCCGGGGGCCTCGCTCGGCAGCCTGGCTGAGCGCGCATGGCAAGTCGGCCGACACCTTCTGGTTCGGTGAGGCCGACTACACGGGGACCTGTGACGAGAGCCGCGACTCCGACTGCGACTACTGGTACGCCGAGCACGACAACGCGCCGACCGTTTACAACCCGGATCAGTACGACGACAGCGAGCCGGAGCCGGAGCCAACGCCGTGCAGCGATCTCTGCGCGAATCCCGTGCAGATGACGAGCCAGTACTTCGGCTCGGGGCAGATGGGATCGCAGGCGACGTGTCACGAGACCACTTTCCCGGTGAATGGCCTGACCTGCGGCAACCTCGCACCGGGTCGCCAGCTGTCGATCAATGGCCAGACCGTGGCCTGCGGCTCCTGGATTCAGATCCCGCCGGCACGCAACGGTGGTTACTGTGTTCAGACGAACGCAGGCGGGTACGACTGGGCGTTCTTCCAGACCTGGTGAGGGGTCCACGCCAAGCCCGGCCGCCCTTCCTCCGAGGGCGGCCGTTTCGACGTGGGGATGACCGATCTACTCCGAGGTCGGTCGTCCCCGTGTCGCTCCAGGGAGCAGCCAGCACGAACGCTGCGTTCACCCCTAGCGCTCGGCTGACGTAGCGTCGCGTGCCGCCGTCGACGAAGCGGGAAGGGCCGCTGGCGGGCGGCCCCAGCGCGAGATGCCCGGGAGCGCCCGGTAGAGCACCTCGTGATAGAGCGAGCGCGGCAACCAGCGGCGCAGCAGCGAGAAAAGGAAGGCGTCGAGCGTGGCCGAGACGCGCAGCGGCGGCCGCCGTTGTTCGATCAACTTGGCGATGCGACGCGCCACGCTGTCGGGAGTGGCAGGCGCGCGCGCCATCAGCTTGGCGATGAAGGCCGCCATGAAGTGATAGTGCGCGTGGTAGGGCGAGAGGTGGTGCTCTTGGGCGGCGCGGCTTCGTGAGGTGTAGGCGATGCGCTCGATGGCGTCCGAGCGGATGAAACCGGGTTGAACCAGGCTGACGCGGATGTTCCAGGGGCGGACCTCGTAGAACAGCGCCTCACTGGCGCCCTCCAACGCGAACTTGGACGCCGAGTAGACGCTCATGGTCGGCATGGCCATCATGCCGCCGACCGAGGAGACGTTGATGATGCGGCCCCAGCGGCGCTCGCGCATGCCGGGCAGCACCAGGCGGGTCAGCGCCATCGGGCCGCCGTAATTCACCAGCATCTGCGTGAGGTGGTCGGCATCGCTGACGTGCTCGAGCACGGCCCGCATCATCACCCCGGCGTTGTTGACCAGGACGTCGACACCGCCCCAGCGCTGGGCAATGGCCTCGATCGCCGCCTCTCGGCTGTCGGCCGCTGCCACGTCGAGGGGCACCAGGCAGATGTCGTCGCTCGGCGCGAACCCTGCCTCGACCAAACGCTCGAGCGAACTGGGGCGAGCGCTCAGCGCCAGCCGATAGCGACCGCAGGCGGCCAGCCGCTGCGCCAGGGCCAGCCCCACGCCGTGGCTGGCCCCGGTGATGAGGACGACCCGACGCCTCGAGGGGGAGCCTGGTTCGGACGAGTCCTGTGCGGACGAGCCCGGTTCGGACGACGGAGCAGACACGCTGACCGTATTGTCGCTCCCCCGTGCGGCGGAACTCAAGGGGACCAGGCGGCGCCGAGCCACAGCCACAGCCAGTACGCCAGCCAAGCCACGATCAAGATCGGGATGAGCAGCGCGATCAGGAAAGCCACGCCGGCCGCGACCACGATGGCATAGTCGGCTCCAGTCACGCGCGGATCCCTGCGGGCCTCGAGCAGCGCGACGTTCTTCAGGTTGGCGCGGTAGAAAAAGTCGGCGATGGGACCGAGCAAAGGGATTGCCCCGAGCAGTGCGTCCAGGCCCAGGTTCACCAGCATGCGGGCGATCACGATCGGGTGGGCGGAGAGCTGCAGTGCTACCCACACC
>DATIDO010000679.1:0-5240 GCA_035456245.1 Polyangiaceae bacterium | reverse complement strand
CGTGGCCACCGGCACCTGCGTGGACAACGCCTCGGGTTACAAGGTCTCCTCCAGCGTCTGCGCCGGCATCGACCTGGCCGTCGGCGCCAACTGCTCGGACACGGCCATCCCCGTGTGCAACCACGGCAACACCACCATCACCGCCAACAAGGCCGAGCTCGTCTTCTATCCGAAGAAGGGCCAGCAGTTCGCCAGCGAATCGCCGGTCGCAGGCTGGGAGGCCGGCCGCTGCACCATCACCGCCGATATCGCGCCCGGCGCCTGCATCGACCAGACCTGCCCAACGAGCCTCCTCGACGAGGATCTGACCGTGCGAGTGGCCGCCAAGACCGCTTCAGGCGTGACCGAGTGCAGCGCGCTCGACAACTGGAGCTACTTCATCAAGGGCCGCACCTGCGTCGGTACGTCGTCCGGAGGCTCGCTCACCCGCACCGAGAAGTACGAGGCCAAGTGCCCCGCTGACACCAGCCCGGTGTGGGGCTTCTTCACCTGGAACGCCAGCACTCCCGGCGCCTCCAAGATCGACTTCGACATGCGCACCGCTACCACGGACGCAGGGCTTACGACGGCGGGCTACACGGCCGTACAAGGAGCGGCCTCGTCACCGGTCGATACTCAGGTGTGCTCGCTCTCGGGCGGCCCCTCGGTTTGCCCGGTGAACATCAGCAAGTCACTCTGGGGTACGGCAGGCAAGAAGAGCCAGCCTCGCTTCCTCGAGCTCCGCGCCAACCTGAACAGCTCGGGGACGAACACCCCGACCTTGAAAGACTGGAAGATCACCTACTCGTGCGTCTACGATCAGTGAAGCCCGCCGTGCTCGTCCTGCTCACCGGCTTGGTGGGCGGGGCGGTTGCCTGTGCGGGAGACGATGAGCGTCCACCACCTCAGTCGGACGACAATGGTGACGATGGCCAGAGCACGGGCGGCTCGGCTGGGGACGAGGCGGGGCTCGGAGGCGGTGGCTCGGACGGCCTGGGCGGTGCACCGCCAGTGCCTGCCGCTGGTGAGGGCGTCGTCTGCCCCGACGCTCAGCAGGAATGCGTCGATGCCAACGGCAGTGCGCGTTGCCAGTGCAAGCCCGGCGAGAGCTGCGCCCCGGCGGACGAGTGCGCGGGCGATCCGTGTGACGAGAACGCCCAATGCACCGAGCTCGCCGACGGCTTCCGCTGCGACTGCCAGGACGGCTTTTCCGGCAACGGCATCGTCTGTGTGTCGGGTGATCCCTGCGACGATGTGAGCTGCGAAGGAGCCAACCGCACCTGCCACGTCGTCGGTGATTTGGGCCTGTGCGAGTGTCGCCCCGGTTACCAGGCATCGGGCGGTAGCAACGATTGTGTCGACGTCGACGAGTGCAACCGGCCTGGGACCTGCGATGCGAACGCGGCCTGCACCAACTTCGAGGGCGGTTACCGCTGCGACTGCGATCCGGGCTTCTCGACCGTCGGCAGCGCCTGCTTCGACGTCGACGAGTGCGCGCTCGGCCTCTCTGCTTGTGACGCGACCCACGGCGAGTGCACCGACGGGGCGACGGGCGGTTACGACTGTGCCTGCGCCTCGGGCAGCTTCGGCGACGGCTTCTTCTGCAAGACGGAGGACAGCTGTGCCTCGGCCCCCTGCCAGAATGGCGGCAGCTGCACCAACACGCGTGACGGCTTCCAGTGTGCTTGCCCGCTCGGGACCAGCGGCGACGATTGCTCGGATACGGCCCACTGCGCGCTGAACCGTGTCATCGACGAACAAAGCGCTCCGCTCTTCACCGATCCCGTGCTGCTGGCAGCCGTACGGAACGTCGTTGGCGGCCCTCCCGGCAGCACGATCACCGTCGCCGATCTGGCGGGAGTGAAGACCCTCGTCGTGCCGAAATCGGGGGGTAGCATCGCCTCCTTGAACGGTATCGAGTGCCTCGCCGCGCTCGAGACGCTCGATCTGCGCGGTCAGGAGGTCACCGATCTCGCTCCTCTTGCGGGTTTGGCGCAGCTGGCCCGGCTCGATCTGACCTGCACCAGCGCAAGTGATCTGGGTCCGCTGAACGGCCTCGTGAGCCTGCGCGAGCTCCTGCTTTCCAACGATGCGAGCTGCCCGAGCGCACGGCGCCTCGACTCTCTCGACTTCGCGGCCAACCTGACCGGCTTGGTTCGACTCGAGCTGGCCACGCATGACATCAGCGATCTCCAGGTGCTCGCCTCACTCGGCCGACTGCAAACGCTGAATCTCGCGGCGAACGGAGTGACCGACATCTCGCCGCTCGCCGAGCTGCATTCGCTGGCCCGATTGAACGTCAGCGGCAATGCGCTGGACTCCCTCGATCCGCTCGTGTCGCTGCTCTTGCTCAAGGATCTGCGCATCGGCGGAACCCAGACGGACTCGCTGCTGCCGCTCGAAGATCTGGTCGAACTGCTGGTCTTGAACGCCCCCAACAACGCCATCTCGGGGAATGGCGACCTGGAGTCGCTCGTGAACCTCCACGCGCTCGATCTGACCGGTAATCAGCTGACTGATCTGAGCGCACTGGCCACGCTGGAGCGCTTGCGCGAGACGCGCTTGCCGAACAATCCCTTCAGCTCGCTCTCTGCCTTGGTCGACGTGCCTGCGTTCGGACAGGAAGGCAGCCTGTGGCTGGGCTCGGACCAGCTGAGCTGCCCGGTCGAAGAGGCAAACATCGCGACGCTGGAAGCGCGCGGTCTGAGTGTGTTCGGCGGCTGCCCCTGACCGATGGGGTCAGCCGCAGCGGTCCCCGTCGGCAGCTCAAGCCAACACGCGCAGTCGCCGTTCGGGGAACGCCTGCTTCTCGTGGCCCTCGGGCGTCACCTCGTCCTCGCTGGGCAAGTGACGTGGAACCGGCTGCGGGCTGGCGTCGAAATCGGCGAAGTCGGGGGGCAGCGGTCCAGGCAAAGTGGGCTGCAACGTGCGCTCCAGAAGCTGGAAATTGTGCGAGACGGTGAGCTCGAGCGGTAGGCCGCGCTCGGGCCCTCGTTCACGGAACCAGCCGCGCACGCGATCGACGTTGCGGATCAGGACCTGATGCTGAGGATCGGTCTTGGCCGCGGTCATGAAGTGCCCCTGCATGGCCTCCAAGTCGCCACGAGCCCAGGCAATGCAGGCCAGCGTGTTGTAGGCCAGGCCGGGAACGGGGTAGCCGAGCTCCAAGGCGCGAAGCAGGTGATGCTCGGCGCGCTCGTACTCGCCGGCGCGGTAGAGCGCAGCCCCCAAATCGATGTGGGCCGCGTGATAGTCGCCCACCTTTTCCAGGATGGCGCGCGCTGCCGGCACGTCCTCGACGTAGTGGTTCTGGATGCCCTTGTGCTCACGGAACCAGGCATTCATCGCCCGGGTCGTCTCTTCGTCGGCGTCGAAGGGCGTCTTCAGCTCCTGGAAATCCTCGCGGAAGAACAGCTCGGGATCGAGCCAGCCCTGCTCGACGGCGGCGTCGAAGTCGCGCGTTCCGGGGTAGATGGAGAGGCAGCTGAACACGTACTGATGCGGCTGCGCGACGTCGAGGAAGCGCACCGTCTCACGGAAGGTCTCCAGCGTCTCACCACGGTTGCCGAGCATCATGTAGAAGCGGACCTGAATGCCCACGCTCTTGGCTAGGCGCGCCGCCGCTACGATCTCGGCGGCCGAGATCTTCTTGTCGATGTTCTCCAGAATGCGGTCGGAGCCCGACTCGACACCGAGGCTGAGGCGCTGACAGCCAGCCAGACGCATTTCGACGAGCAGCTCTTCGTCGAGCACGTCCACGCGGGTGTCGCAGCTCCAGAAGAATTGCAGCCCGCGACGGCGGATCTCGCGGCAGATCTCCAGCGCCCGCTTCTTGTTGGCGGTGAAAGTGTCGTCCTTCACCTGAATCATGCGCACCGGGAGGCGCTCGAGCGCTCGCTCCATGGCGTCGACCACGTAGGTCACCGAATGACCGCGAAAGCCGCGCCCCCACGTGGTTTCCGCGCCGCAGAAGGTGCACGCCCACGGGCAGCCGCGGGAGGTCATCAGGATGTGCGTCGCGAAGTAGCTCTGGGGGGGAGTGAGCACGTCCAGCTTGCGAATCGACGGGCGCGGCGCGGCCAGCACTGCCTTGCCGTCGGCTCGATAGGCGCTACCCGCGATGCCTGTCGTGCTCTCACCCGCTTCGATGCGGCCGAGCAACTCGAGGAAGGTGTCCTCGCTCTCGCCGAGCGTGACGGTGTCGATGGCTGGAAAGCGATCGAGCAGTTCCCGCGCGAAAGGAGTGGCGTGGGGGCCACCGACCACCACGTGAGCCTTCGGATGAGCTCGACGAATTGCTTCGGCCGTGGCGACCACGCCACGTCGGTTGGCCGTCCAGCAGCTCATACCGAACACGTCGGCGTCCAGTTCGGCCACCACTCGCTCGACCTGCTTCCAGGTGAAAGCCGACAGGTTCAGCACCTTGACCCGATGCCCTCGGCCAATGGCCTCGGACGCGAGGGTGAAGAGGCCATAGGGCGTCTGGAAGAAGTCGGCGTCCAGATCCCCGTCCTCGAACTCCTCGGGTGCGCCCTCGAGCGGACCGAATGGTTCGTCGCCGGCAGCGGCGATTTTCCAAGGTGGGGGGTAGAGCAGGGCGATACGCATGGCGTGAATGGGCGAGTGCGATGAGCGAACGTGCGCGCGAGAAGCAATCGGAGTCGGACACCCGTCCGGAGCTGCGTCCGGTAGATCGCCCGTGTGGACACTCGTCCGGCTGGATCCGGTCGGATGATAGCCGAACGCTAGCAGGAGATGTCCGAATTTCGGGCGTTTCGTGGGCTCTCGCCGGAGTTCCACTCGCCACGGTGATTGGCACGCTGCCTGCAATCCTGGCTCCCGAGGGTGCAACATGGACGGGATACGGAATTTGGTAGTTGGTTACGATGGCTCTCGGCTGTCCGAGCATGCGCTGCGACGCGCGCTCGAGCTGGCAGGCCAGGCTCCCTTCGCTCTGGTCCACGTCGTCGTGGTCGGCCGTGAAGAGGACGGCGTCGTGACCCTGCCGCAGGGCCCGGTGCTCCCACGCTTTGCCGCGCTGCAGCTGTTGCGACTGACGGTCGATCGCTTGGTACGCAGCTGGCGTCTACAGCGACCCCACGTTCGTCAGGTCGTGCAACTGCGCTACGGCGATGCGGCACGCGTCCTCGTCGATACCGCCTACCGTTACGACGCGGATCTCGTGCTGGTCGGCGCACATGGCGACGCCCTGCCGCACACCCGGCTCGGCTCCGTGGCACAGCAGGTCTTGGACCACACCC
>DATIDO010000678.1:0-2678 GCA_035456245.1 Polyangiaceae bacterium | reverse complement strand
GGTCGCTGCCAAGGCGTCGCCGACCGAAAGAGCACGATGCCCGTACTCGGCAACGTTCTGCTCGAGACCACCGACACGGGTCTGCGCCTCGCAGCCACCGACCTGGTGCTGGCGGTGAGCGGCGTCGTGACCGCCGAGGTGAAGAAGAAGGGCTCCGTCGCGCTCGGCGCCAAGGACCTGTTCGATCGCGTCCGCATGATGCCGGAAGGCGAGATCATCCTCGAGGTCACCGAGGGTGCGACCACCGTCATTCGCGCGCAGGGCTCGGCCCGTCGCTACACCATCCACGGCGTCCCTGGCACCGAGTTCCCCGCGCTGCCGAGCGCCACGACGGGCAGCTGGCTCGAGCTCGATGTCTCGGTCGTCGCTCGCTTGGTTGCCGGAACCTACTTCTCGATCTCGACCGACGAGACTCGCTTGCACCTGTCGAGCGCCTTGTTCGAGTACGAAGACAACCGCGTGCGCATGGTGACCACCGATGGTCACCGCCTCTCCAAGATGGAGATCCGTGCTCCTTCGGTGAAGGGCAAAGGCACGATGCTCATCCCGCTCAAGGGCATCCACGAGCTGCGTCGCCTGTGCGACGAGGCGCTCTCGGATCAGCAGGGCGACGAGACGCCTCAGCTGCGCGTCGCTCCCAGCGGCAACAACGTCTACTTCGAGGTCGCTGGCTTCCGCTTCAGCGTGAAGCTGGTCGACGCCACCTTCCCGCCCTACCAGCAGGTCATCCCCGCCCAGAGCGAGAAGGCCATCCGTGCACCGCGAGGTGCGCTCTCGGACGCGCTGAAGGCCGTCTCGCTGGCCGCCAGTGATCGCACCGGTGGCGTGAAGCTGACCTTGTCGAAGTCCAGCCTGCGCGTGGAGAGCGAGAGCCCCGAGGCAGGTGAGGGCTTCGACGAAATCGCCATCGACTACGACGGCGCCGACATCACCATTGGCCTGAACGCCAAGTATTTCCTCGACGTGATGAACGCCATCAGCGACGACGAGGTGATCTTGGGCATCAGCGGTGAGCTCGATCCCGCGGTCATCCGCCCGGCAGGTGACGCGATCGATCGCGAGTACCTGGCCGTCGTGATGCCGATGCGGATCTGATGCGGACCCGATGACCGAGGATGACGGTTCCGCTCCCCCGTCGCCTTCGCAGCGCGGTCACTTCGCCTCGTTCGACGCTTCGGAGCGGGTCTCGTTCAATCGCCTCGTCGTTCGTCACTTCAGAAATCTGCGTGATGTCGCGCTCACACCCGAGCCGCGCTTCAACCTGATTCGCGGTGACAACGGCCAGGGCAAGACGAGTCTCATCGAGGCAATCTACGTGCTCGCCACCACGCGCAGCTTCCGTACGACGCGCTTGGCCGACGTGATCGAACAAGGCGAGGAAAAGGCGCAGCTCGCAGCTCGCGTGGCGAGTCGAGGCTTCACGCGTGAGCTGCGCGCCGAGTTCGGCTTGCGCTCTCGCAGCTTCTCGCTCGACGGCAAGCGAGCCAAGCGCAAGCTGGACTACGCGCTCTCCACGCCGGTCGTGGCCTTTCATCCCGGTGATTTGAACCTGGTCAGTGGTCCAGCCGGGGCGCGACGACTGCTGCTCGACCGAGTGCTGGTCTATCTGGATCCGGCCGGGGGGGAGGCGCGCCTGCGCTTTTTGGAAGCCTTGCGCGAGCGCCAGCGGGCACTGGCCGAACGAGGTCCCCAGGCGCGCGAGCTGGAGGCTTACGATCTCATTCTGGCCCAGCAAGGCGCTCGCTTCGCCCTGGCTCGGCAGCGCGCGGTGGACGAGCTGGGCCGGCACCTGACGGCGAGCTTCGAGCGCATGGCGCCAGCCGGGCTCCAGCTGACCGTCGACTATCGACCCGGTGGCACGACCGACGAGCTCGACTTCGCCCGGCGCCTCGCTGCCGATCGACCCCGTGACTTTCGCCGTGGCGCGGCCAGCTTCGGTCCTCAGCGCGACGAGCTCGAGCTTTCGCTCGCGGGGCGGGCGGCTCGAACCCACGCTTCGCAGGGCCAGCAAAGGTTGCTCGCGCTGGCGCTGAAATTGGCAGAGCAGAGCAGCGTGCGGGCCATCACCGGGCTCGATCCGCTGTTGCTCTTGGACGATGTGTCGAGCGAACTGGATCGCGAACGCACGCGAGCGGTGTTCGAATTCTTGGAGAGAACCGAGAGCCAGGTCTTCGTCACCACGACCCGTCCGGAGCTGTTCGATGGGGTGCAGCCGAACCGCGGCGAGCGGGGTGATTTCGAGCTCGCCGAGGGTCGGCTCGTAGGTAGCCGCCAGCCCAGCTCGAAACTCCCTGGAACGAGCGGCTGAAGATCGCGCAAATACGCGAAAATACAGCCTGTTTTCGGGAGCACCGTGCTTGCTCGCAGGGGGGAAGGTCGCTAGCCTGCGCTCGAGTCCTCGAGCCCCAGGAAGCGTCTTGACCGAGCCCAGCGAAACCCCGAGCCCCGCAGTCGACGCCGAAGAATACGGTTCGAAGAACATCCAAGTCCTCGAAGGCCTGGAGGCCGTGCGCAAGCGCCCGGGTATGTACATCGGTGATGTGCACGATGGATCGGCGCTGCATCACCTGGTGTGGGAGGTGATCGACAACTCGGTGGACGAGCACCTCGCTGGTCACTGCAACCTGGTTCAGGTTTCGATCAACCACGACGGTTCGATCTCCGTCAGCGACAACGGT
>DATIDO010000677.1:0-4098 GCA_035456245.1 Polyangiaceae bacterium | reverse complement strand
ACGGCGCCCACTCCAGCTACGCCCGCGCCCGCAGCGCCCCCCGATGACCGCGCCGTGCGCTGGCAACGCTACGCCTCGCGCCTCACCCAGCCCGACGCCCCCTGCGACTCGAACTACGGAGTCATCCTGAGCGTTGCCTGGCCGAGCCAGAACTCGCGCCTCGCTTGGCTCGCCGAGCTGTTGCGCATCGAACCCGAGTTCGCCGAGCGCATTTCCAAAGAAGGTCCCGCCCAGCTCTTCGCCGCCGTCTACGGCCCGCGCAACTACGGGCGCGGCACCGACACCAGCGATCTGTGGCGCCTGGCCCTCACCGTCAGCTGCACCGACCACGAGCTGTGCCGCTCCCTCGCGGGCCTCTACGCCAGCATCGATCCCAACGCGCGCACCGAGCTCTACTGCGGCCCGCTACCGGGGCGCTCGGGTGGCGACTTCCCCGTCGATCTCGCCGCGCTCACCGAGCGACCGCGCTCCCACCCGCACGGCACGTGCGCTCGCTACCGCGCCTGTTTGGCTCGGCTCGATCGACCGGTCGCCAGCTGCGACGGTTTCGAAAAATCGGCCGCCCGCTGCGCCGACGAACCCGACTGCGAGAAGGCGCTCGCCTGCTTCGACGCCGAACCCCGCAATCCCAAGAAGCCACTCTGGTCCGATGCACCGGGACCGAGCGGGTCTTTCTACTGAGTCGCGCCGGCGCGGGTTGGTGCGCGTTGGCGCCGCGCAGCGGCGGCTTGCGCGAGGGTGAGGTCGGTCGCGCCGGCGCGGGTGGACTCAACTGAACTGGTGGTGGCTCGGTTGGTGATCGTGCGGTCCCAACTCAGACCGGGGCCCGAAAATGAGCAGAGTGGACCGGGGCCCGCAACGAAGCACCGCGTCGGAATGCTCCGACCCTCCTGGAATGCGCCAGGCGATGCGAGAGATCTGACCCCGACGCTCCACGAACGTGCCCTGCGCTGAGCGGAGCAACGAGTCGATGCGTCTGAATTCAGTGAAACTTTCTGTGGGCTTCTTGGGGTGCGCTGTCGTGGCTTGTTCGGACGGCATCCCGGGTGACGGCACCGACGTCGGCACGGACGAAGGGAGCGGTGGCGCGTGGGTGGGAACCGGTGGAGTCACGAGTGGAGTCGGTGGCGGCTTCGCGACGGGCGGCCTGTCGACCGGTGGCTTCCCGAATGGCGTCGGCGGCAGCGCAACGGGTGGCGTCAGCGGCACGGGCGGCTGGCCTGCGACCGGTGGAGCTCCCAGTACGGGCGGCGTTTCGAATACCGGCGGCACCGCGCCGACGGGCGGTGCATCGAACACGGGCGGCGCTCCTTCGACCGGTGGCGCGCCAGCGACGGGTGGCAACGCGGGAACCGGCGGCGCGCCCGCTTGCAACCAGGGCAACTCGCAGATCTGCAACAACCAAACGGGCACGCACTGCGGCTACACCTTCGAGTATTGGAAGGACTCGGGCTCGGGCTGCCTCACCAACGCGGCCGACGGCTTCAGCGTGAACTGGAGCAACATCAACAACCTGCTCGGCCGCAAGGGCGTCCGCCCCGGTTCGGCGAGCGACGTCGTCACCTACACGGCCGACTACCAACCGAACGGCAATTCCTATCTGTGCGTGTACGGCTGGTCGCAGAATCCGCTGGTCGAGTACTACATCGTCGATAGCTGGGGCACCTGGCGTCCACCGGGCTCCGGCTTCATGGGCACCGTGACCAGTGATGGCGGCACCTACGACATCTACCGCACGCAACGGGTCAATCAGCCGTCGATCGAGGGCACCAAGACCTTCTATCAGTATTGGAGCGTGCGGCAGTCGAAGCGCTCGAGCGGCACCATCACCGTGGGCAATCACTTCAACGCGTGGGCCGCACAAGGCATGAACATGGGCAGCCTCTACGAGGTGTCGATGACGGTCGAGGGCTATCAGAGCAGCGGCCAGGCCACGGTGCACATGTCGATCGACTGAGAGGCGGAGCGGGCTGCGAGCAGCTGATTGTGGGCGCGACAGAGGACTCGGAGGTTCTCTGGGGAGTGGTCGTGGGTTCGGGACCACGGCGTGCGGTGGTCGATTTCGAGGAAGTGGCGCTGTTCGCAGCGCCAGCCGTCGGGGGCGATGAAGGAGCAGCGTTCCTGATCACGTTGGTAGGTGGCGCGGACCGTGGCGCGGGGGATGGCGGGGCGGGCTTTGGAACGAGCCGGTCGCGCCGGCGCGGAAGTCGGCGCGGGTGGAGTCGTGGTCGGACGAGGCCGTTCGGCCTTCGCACGCTTCTCCTTCTCGAGTTTCGCGACCAGCAAACCAAGCGCTTTCTCCAGCACCGGCTCGAGCGCTCGCTCGGGATTCGTATGCATCATCAAATCGAGCGCTCGCTCCAGCAGGTCCCGAGTCGATTCGCCGACTTCCGCCTCCACTCGCCACCGTTCGGCTCCTGTCGGCCGCGTGCGTCCGCGCTCGATGGCATCCGGTCGCGACCGCTCCGGAAACCTCGCTGCCAGCCGTTTCTCCAGCTGCCTCTTGCTGACTCCTGCCGCCATTTCGAGCAGTTCCGCAGCTGATTTCGCCGACCAATGCGGCTTCAGCATCGTCACCGTGGTCAGACTCAGCTCCCCGCGCGCCAGCCGCGCAACGATTTCCGGCTGCCGCGCGGCCAAACGAGCGCACGTCATCCTCCGATAGGCCTCGTCTTCGCTGAGCCCGAGCGCCTTCAGGCAGTACTCGTAGAGCGACGAGTACCCCAAGCGCAGATGCAGCCGTCGCCGTTCCATCTCGACGAGATGCTCGATGATCGCCGCCATCGTGCTGCGCTGCTTCGCTTCGAGCGCACAGAGACCTGCAACCAGTTCCTCGTCCGACACCGATGCGAGAGAGCCCATACCGACACTCTACACCCAGAAATTTCGCCCCTCTCAGCGCCTCACCAACGAACGAACGCGCACCAGTTCGACGAAAATGATCTCCGCGTCGCCAAGACGCAGCAGGAAGCGACCTGCGCGCCACAACAGCGAGAATCCAGCCAACCGCGCGCCATCGAGCGCGCGCGGCCGGATTTCTCGTCAACGAAATTCGCCACCGCACAGTCGATTCCCGCGCCGGCGCGGAAAATCCACGCCGCGCCGCCGCGGCTCCACCCGCCCCCTGCGGCCGAACGCCGCACCCGCCTCCTCCGGACTTGCCGTCCTCGATTCGCTCACTATCGATTGGACCGTGACCTACGACGTACTCATCGTGGGCGGCGGACCGGGAGGCCTCGCCGCTGCTCTCGCACTCGGACGCGCTCGCAAGCGCGTGTTGCTCTGTGACGGTGGCGTACGGCGCAACGAGCGCGCCGAACACCTCCACAACTTCGTCACCCGCGACGGCACACCGCCGCTCGAGTTCCGGCGCATCGGCCGCGAGCAGCTCCTCCCCTACCCGAGCGTCGACGTGCGCGACGGCTGGATCGAGGCCATCGGCGGCGAAAAGGGCGCCTTCACCTTCACCCTCGACGGCGAAGCCCACCAAGCCCGCCGCATCCTTTTGACCACAGGCATGGTCGATCTGCTCCCGGAGCTACCGGGCTTCGCCGAGCTGTGGGGCCGCTCGATCTTCCAGTGCCCGTACTGCCACGGTTGGGAAATCCAAGATCGCCCCTTCGCCGTCTGGCTCAGTGCGCCCGAGATGGTGAAGTTCGCGCTGCTGCTCCGCGGTTGGACCTCATCGGTCGTCGCCCTCACCCACGGCGCCTTCCCGCTCGACGCCGAACAGCGCGACCTCTTGGCGCGCGCTGGCGTACCGGTGGACGAGCGCCCCCTCGCCGCGCTGATCCCCAAGGCCCCAGCGCAGGGCCCCGACGCCCGGCTCGAGCGCATCGAGTTCAGCGAAGGACCGCCACTCGCCGTCGAGGCGTTGTTCGCCAAGCCGCCCCAACGTCAGGTCGCCTTGGTCACCTCACTCGGCCTGCAGCTGGGTGAGGCCGGCTTCATCGAGACTCACGCCATGACCAAGGAGACCTCGATCCCCGGCATCTACGCCGCCGGCGACGCGACCACCGGCATGCAAGGCGCCACCCTCGCAGCCGGCGCCGGCGTCCACGCGGCCGCCTGGATCAACCACGAGCTCACCATCGAACT
>DATIDO010000676.1:0-11089 GCA_035456245.1 Polyangiaceae bacterium | reverse complement strand
CTCTCCGGCGAAGGCGATCTCGATCTCGAGGCCCGGTCGGACCCACGCCGCGGGGACGGAGCCGCGGAAGGTGCTGGCCTCCACGTCGTTCCTCGATGCAGGCAAGGTGCTCGGACCGCTCAGGCAAAATTCGAGTTCCTCGCCATCGAGGCGCGCCGTGGCGGTGAATGCAGGAGCGGCGCCGGTGCCTGCGACTGCCACGGCGACGGTCAGTGGTCGATCGGCCGACACCGTTTGGAACGGCCAATCGCGTGGAGTCAGGTGCGTCTGCCCGAGCAGCACCTCGTACGAAGTGATCGTGGCCGTGCTCGCTCCCGCACAGGGTCCCGTGAGCAGCTCGGGATCGGCGATGGTGTAGCGAGTCGGACGCAGGGGCCCGGTCGGCCAGGTGGGGTCGGCTCCTCCCGTGCCCGAGTCGGCTCCTCCCGTACCGGACTCGGTACCGCCCGTACCCGCGCCCGCACCTCCGCCGAGACCGTCGGCCTGGTCCTCACCTCCACTGTCTCCGTCGTTCGAGGAACAGGCCACCGAGAGGGCAGCTCCCGAGCCGAGGGTGAGGAAGAGAATCGAGGAAGCGGACAATTGGGCCGAACGGAACATGGCCCACAGCTTGGCATCGCTTGGCGGACCCGACAGATGCCAATTCTTGCAGCATCGCCAGTCCGGAAAATTCCGCTCGTGTCGCTAGCGCTCGGGTGTCGCTCGCTAGCGCTCGGGTGTGGCGGGACGCGCCGAGCCTACGTGGTCGGCTCCCGTCGTGAGAGTGGCGTCGCGCTTGGCGTCGAGCACCGCCCAACGGAGCTTCTCGGCGCGAGCCAGCGAATAGGGGCCGAGCGTCAGCACGAAGCGCCCCTGACCGGCCTGCTTGGTCTCGTAAATGGCCGGCGCGCCACCCTGCCACGAGAACTGCTTCGAGAGCTCGGTCAGCTCCGACACGGAGCCGCGCCGCCCCAACTCGACGAAGTAACTGTCATCGAAGAAGGCCGAGACCTTGCCGAGGACGAGCTCGGAGTCGCTCCCGGTGAGCCGCAACGAGACCCCCCGACAGAGCGTGTCGGGGCTCACGTGCACCGAGTTGGTCCAGCGACCGAGGATCGTCCCCTTGGTGTCGACCAGGCTCACCACCACTCCGCCAACGAGCTGGGCGCTCGTGGTAGCCGTGGGCAGCGAGGACCACTCGATGAGATCCCCCGGCTCTTCCAAGGCTGCGCGACAACCGAGCGAGCGCTCGCCCGCGCTCGCGCACAGCTTGGCGCCCTCCAGCGAGTGCGCCTCCTTCGAGAGCCAAGCCGCACCTTCGGGACTGACGGAAATTGCGCTCAAGCGGATCCGATACGCGCTCCGCTGATCGTCGGCGGCGCAGGCGACGCAGGCGCGGCCCGACGGGCACGCTCGCAGCTCGGCGCTGGCAGCGCCGCACGCCGAGCCAGCGCAGCACCCTACGCATTCCTCCGAGAGCTGCAGGGGGACCGGACCACTCGGCCGCGGATCGTGCGTCACCTGATCGTCCGGGGTCCCGCCGATGGGAGCCGTCCCCGAGTCCTCCAGACGGAGAATCACGAAGAGCGCTGCAGCGGCCGCGAGCAGACCCGTCACTGCCCCTGCGAAGAACGCAGGCGCCCGCGAGGCCTTGGTTCGGGGGACGGCGAACAGAGGGGTAACCTCGGCGCGCGCACCTCGAGCCGGACTCTCTTGCTCGACCGCGAACGAACGCAGCCTCTCCGGAAGCTCGACCTCGGCCTCGTCGATCTCGGCCTCGGCCCGGGCGACCTCGGCCACGGTCTCGGGCAGGAGGAGATCCTCATCGGCGAGCGCGCGCGTCACCGCGTCCAACGGAGGGCCTGCGTCTTTGGGTTCGCTCATGTCGTCGCCTCTTGGTCGAGCAGCGCGCGCGCCGTTTGCTCCAGCTTTTTCATGGCGCGGCTCCGGATGGCGCGAATGTTGTCGTTCGTCGTCTCCCAACGGCGAGCCAACTCTTCGGAAACGTCGTTGGGTAGCCGCTGATGGGCCTCACCCCGACGTTGATAGAGCGCCGAGACGCGAAGCACGTCCTGCTCGCGCTCGGACAAACTTCCGAGCGCAGCGCGCAGCGCGCGAAGGCGCGGCGTGTCGCTCTCCGGAGGGAGCTCCTCCGCCGGAACGCTGAGCAACTCCAGCTCTTCGGGCGAGGCCAGCGCCTGCCGACCCTCCAGGCAGTCGAGCAAGAGGTTGCGCGCAATCTGGCCGAGCCAAGCGCGGGTCCAGCGACGCTCCAGCTCGGCGTCGGTTTCGAGCGAGGCTCGGTAGCTCTTGGCGTGTGCGAAGGCACGAGCGAACGTGTCGTGCACCAGATCCTCGCTCTCGTCGCTGGAGAGCCCGAAGCCTCGACACCTCTTCTGGACCACCGCGTAGAGGTAGCGCACGTGGCGCGCGTAGAGCTGCTCTTGCGCCAACCGCGCAGCGGGACCCGCGCTGCCGATGGCCGCGAACAGCGTCGCGTCGGAGGAGTGAGTGTCGATCGACAAACGGGAGACCGCTTTCGGGTGCACATCCTACTCAGCGGTCGTCCGTGGACCAGGCGACGAGCACGGACACGCCCGGGTGCTTGCCCCACGGGCGCGCCTCGCCGCCGGGCGGGTGGTAGTGCTCCTCGATGCGCGCGATGTACTCGCGGCCGTCGACGACGAATGGGATCTCGGTCCCGAAAGGCTCGTGCGCGGAGCTGTCGATGATGCGGCGGGCCTCCCGAGCGACCCCCGGCCGGACCTCCCGCTTGAGCAGGCGGCGCAGCTTGCGGGGAGCGACGCTCTCCAGGGTCGACGCCACTTCGGGGTGCGCCTCGACGGTCGGGCTCGCCACCCCCGTCACGAGGACCAACTCGAGCGGCGAGGCCGCGGGGCCGGCCGCCGGATGGGGCAGGCTGGTAGTCTGTGCACTGGAGGCGGCGGTCTGGGCCGGCCAGCCCAAGAAGACGAGGACCAGGATGATGGGAAGGAGCCCGAGGACACGCAGCAGGGTCGCCATGTCCAGGCTACCCAGAACCGTGACAGCCCCGAACTACCCGGCCCCTCGTCGTCGGCCGGAAAACGAAAACCGCCCCCTCGCGTGAGCGGGGAGGCGGTTCGGTGGGCCTTTCGGTGGGCCTGGCCGGGGCCGGGGGGGGTTGGGCCGGCGCCTGGGGGCTTGAGCTGGCGCCTGGGCCTGAGCGGGCCCCAGCGCCGGCTAGTCCCTCGAGGCGATGAACAGGCGCAGCACGTACCAGAACATCAGCGCGACAGAAGAGAGCAGCGCGAGCGCTGCCGAGATGTGCCGGTCCTCGGGGTAGTGACGCAGCACGTTCGAGGTGTCGTACAGGATGGCGGCGCCGGCGAAGGCGATCATGCCCACGCTGAAGAAGGTCCCCAGCTGGAAGCCGAAGAGCAGCGACGCCCCAATCAGCACCAGGGACATGATGCCGGCCCAGCGCAGCAGACCGCCGAGGAAGGAGAAGTCCTTCTTGGTTTGCCAGACGATGGCGGTCAGGCCGGCGAAGCCGAGGATGGTGACGAGCGCGGCGCTCTGGATCGCACCCGGGGCCACCGCGTCGGCGATGTAGAGCAGGGGGACGAAGATGATGGCCTCGGCCAGCACGTAGCCCGACAGCGCAGCAATCTGCGCCGCGGTGCTCTCACTGCGGGATGCGACATGCGAAGCCAACCAGCCGACGACCAAGAAGGCGCCCATCACGATCAGCCAGCTGCCGCCCAGCATGACCTGGGCCATGGACTCGGCCAGGCCCGACTTGAAGAGCGCTACCTCGATGGCCGCGAAGGCGCAGATCGAGATGAACAGGGTGTTGTAGGTCTTGGCGATGAAGCGCGCTCGGCGCTCCACCGGTGCTTCGGACGCGTATCCCGTCGTGGTCGTGATGGCCATGCGATAGGCAAGCGCGGAGCGCGCCGAGAGGCAAGACGCCGTCATCCGACGCTGTCAGCGCCAGCCGACATTCAGCTGGTGGGAGTCAGACGCAGCTCGACGGTCCTGCCAGTGGTCCCTTCACGCAAGTCGAGAGTCGCCGGCACGCTGAGTTCGACGTCGATGCGGATCCCCGAGTCGTCTCCGTAGAACCCGCGCCCGATCGACTTCACCGGGCCGCGATCGATGACGCGCGGCTTGCCGATGACACGGAAGCCCTCACCCGTGACCACCGGCAAGTTGGCCTTCACTCCCCTCACACCCTCGACGACGATCGTCACCAGCCGAGGGTTCTCGAAGCGTGCCCGCGTGGCGGGAGGCGGCCCCTTTCCGTCGAAACCGAGGACCAACGTCGCGCCGGCTGCACCGGGACCGTTCACCGCCTCGGCCGAGGTGAGAGTGGCACCATCCGTCACCGTGCCCACGCGCGACCAGTCTTGCTCGCTCGCGCCGTCGCCGGTCGGCTCGCCCTTCGGGGAGGCATCGCCGTCACTCGGCGACGCCTGCGAGGTGGAGTCGGCGGGCGTGGGCCCAGCGGACTCGGAGTCGGCTTGCGCAGAGTCGGTCGCCGGCTCGCGAGGCGCTGACTGACCAGACGAGGCGCACCCCGACGAGAGCGAGGCAACCGATACGACGAGCGCGGTCCAACGAGACGAGCGGAACATGGTCCTCGAGCGTACGGCTGAGCGGTGGACTCGGCCAAGTCGCGGAGGTTCAGCTCCCCCGTACGGCCCCGAACACGAGCAGAAACAGCCAGGGCAGCGCCAGCGCTCCATCCACGATCAGCGCCAAGACCGCGCGCGGCGTGCGCTCGGGCAAGAGCCAAGCTGCGCCGAGTAACCACAGCGCAGCCAGCGTCGTTCCTCCGTAGAGAGCGCTGGGCCCCGAGCCACAGAGCACCGAGACGAGGCTCTGCACGGCAGCAGCTGCGAGACCGAAGCTCGCCAGCTTGCGGGTGAAGGTCACGCCGCGAACCGATGGCGCCGTGGGTACCCCGGCGGCTTTGTCGAGCTCGGAATCTCCGATATCGAAGAGCAACGCGTTGCAGGCGCAGAGCTCGGCCAACACCACGGCCAGACCGAGCGCCACCACGGGTGGGTAGGCAGCTTCCCTTCCGTGCGCGCGCGTCGACAACCAGGGCACGGCGATCGAGCCGATGGCCACGGCCGAGCCGACCAGCAACGGCTTGAACCCGGGCAGGTTCTCGAGCCGCACGGACCGTCCGCGCCAGGGGAACGGTACGAAGTAGAGCGAGATGGCGAGCAAGCCTCCCACCACGAGCCAGCGCAGCGCGGGGCGCGCCATCGCAAGCAGCGCGACGATGGCCAGCAGCGATCCGAGCGTGAGCCGCCACGGCCAGCGACCCAGTCCTTTTTCCCGGTCGACGAGGTGATCCAAGTTGTAGATGCCGAGAGCGCTGAAAAAGACCAGACCCACCGCCTGGGGGGCCGGGCTGAGGCCGAGCCCCACGGAGACGGCCGCGCTGAGCGACGTGACCATGAGCGCCACCCAGAAGCGCAGCGCCACCAAGCGCTCGACCCCCAACCAGACGCTACGCATTCGCCGCACCATCCGCCGAAGCGGCCGTGCCGAAGCTGAGCACCTCGTAGAGAGGCAGACCGCAGACGCTGACGGAGGTCTCACCAACCAGCCGGAGCCGGGAGCCGAGCGCGTCGACCCGCTCTCGGTAGTCGTAGAGCTCGTGCCAAGGGTTGCGCGCCCACAGGTGGAACAGCGCGAGCGGCGGCAAGTAGTGGAGCCGTCGCAGCACATCGAGTCCGGCTCCCCCCCGCGCCGCCGCGAAGTCGGCAACCCACAGGCGCCCTCCGGGGGCCAGCAGATCCGCCAGCCCGAGCAGCGCGGGGGCTACCTCCTGGCTGGCGAACACATTGAGGAAGAAGTGCGCCGCGACGTGGTCGAACTTCTCGGCGGGCGCGAAGTCGGCCAGCCTCGCGTCCACGAACTCGGCGCCCAAACCTGCCCGCTCGAAGCGCCGCCGGGCGTACGCCGTCATGTTCGGAGAGGAGTCGAGCAGCGTCACGCGAGCCCCTTGCCCGGCCGCACGCAGCGCCTCGGCACCCAGGCCCGAGCCGGCGTAGAGCACGCGCTGCCCTGGCTCGACCGAGCCCAGATGCACTCGCTTGGCCCGGGCGATGGCCCCGAGCGAGTACAGCCAAGCGAGCGCGTCGTAGAAACGGGCGCCAGGGCCGTAGTCCGTTCGGGACGGGCTCATCGGCGCCAGCAAAACAGGTGCGGGACGGAAAATCGAGACACGGCAAGACGCCGCTTGTCCGAGCGCGGCTTTTTCACCACGCTTCCGCGACGAACATGTCCTCCAAGCCCGAAGCGACCCCGTCCCCCAGCGCCTTTCGCGCGGTCCCGCGCACCGGTGTGATCTACGTCACGACCGAAGCCGAGACAGCGGGTTACCGGCCGGGCGATCCGGAATGGTGCAACCTGGGCCAAGGCCAGCCCGAGACGGGTCCTCTTCCGGGCGCCCCCGAGCGCCTCGGCACGGTCTCTTTCACGGTCGACGAGCTGGAGTACGCGCCGGTCGCCGGACTGTGGGACGTACGCGAGGAGGTCGCATCCCTCTACAACGGACTCTTCCGCAAGGGCATGCCCAGCCAATACTCGGCGGAGAACGTGGCCCTCTCGGGTGGTGGACGCGTGTCGATCATGCGCGCCTGCGCCGCCGTCGGCTCGATCAACCTCGGACATTTCCTCCCGGATTACACCGCCTACGAGGAGTTGCTCGACGTCTTTCGTCGCTTCACCCCCATCCCCATCTTGCTCGATCCCGAGCGCGGCTACGATTTCTCGATCCAGGAGCTGCGCCGAGAAATCTCGGGGCGAGGCCTGGGCGCTCTCTTGCTGTCGAACCCCTGCAACCCCACCGGCAAGGCCATCGTCGGAACCGAGCTGCGGGCCTGGGTGGAGACGGCGCGTGAGCTCGACTGCACGATGCTGATGGACGAGTTCTACGCCCACTACATCTGGGGCGACGGGCCCGCGCTGATGAGCGCAGCCGAGTACGTCGAGGACGTCGACAGGGATCCGATCGTGATCTTCGACGGTCTGACCAAGAACTGGCGCTACCCCGGCTTCCGCATGAGCTGGACGGTGGGTCCCAAGAAGGTGATCGAGGCGGTGTCGAGCGCCGGCTCGTTCCTCGACGGCGGCGGTTCCCGCCCCATGCAGTTGGCTGCGCGCCCGCTCTTGAACGTCGAGCACGCTCGCCGTGAGGCCGAGGCCCTGCGCAATGTTTTTGGGCGCAAACGCGCCAAGCTGCTCGACGGTCTGCGCGCTCTGGGCGTGCGCTTCGAGCGCGAGCCGGGCGGCACCTTCTACGCCTGGGGCAACCTGAGCGGTCTGCCCGAGGGGCTGCGCACCGGCCACGAGCTGTTCCGCGCCGCGCTGAAGAAGAAGATCATCGTGGTCCCCGGCCAGTTCTTCGACATCAACCCGGGTCAGCGGCGCTTCGCCCGCGCCTCCCGCTTCGTCAACTACGCGCGATTCTCCTTCGGCCCCGAGGAGCGCGTCATCGATACGGCCCTCGAGCGCCTCGGACAGCTCGTGGCCGAGTACCGCTGAATGTCCTCGACCCTCGGCACCCTCTTGGTCTCTTGCGCCGATCGGCGCGGCTTGGTGGCGGCTCTCGCTCAGGTCCTGACCGGCCACGGCGCGAACATCCTCGACGCCGATCAGCACACCGATCGCCAGGCTGGGCAGTTCTTCCAGCGTATCGTCTTCGACACGGCCGAGCTCACCAGCGATCGCCTCACCTTCGAGCGCGCCATCGACGAGGTGTCCAAGCGCTTCGGCATGACGACGCGCTTGCATTTCGCCGCAACGACGGATGGTCAGCCGCTGCGCAAGCGGGTGGCGTTGTTCGTCTCCAAATACGACCACTGCCTCTACGATCTGCTGTTGCGTCACCGGGCCGGTGAGCTGGACTGCGACATCGCGGCGGTGGTGAGCAACCACCCCGATCTGGCGCACGTGGCCGCTCACTTCGGGGTGCCCTACCACCTCGTACCCACGGCCGATCGCCCCAAGGCGGAGGTCGAGGCCCAGCACCTGGAGCTGCTGGCCAGCGAGCACATCGATCTGGTGGTGCTGGCCCGCTACATGCAGATCTTGAGCGAGGACTTCGTCGCGCGCTTTCCTGCCCGCATCATCAACATCCACCACTCGTTCTTGCCGGCCTTCATCGGCGGTCGCCCCTACCATCAGGCGCACGAGCGAGGTGTGAAGCTGATCGGCGCGACGGCCCACTACGCCACGGCCGTGCTCGACGAGGGACCCATCATCGAGCAGGACGTGGTGCGCGTCTCGCACCGTGATTCGGTCGAAGATCTGATCCGCAAGGGCCGCGACTTGGAAAAGGCCGTACTGGGCCGCGCCGTCCGCTACCATCTGGAAGATCGGGTGCTCACCTACGGCAACAAGACCGTGGTCTTTGCCTGAATTTCCTGGGCCCCGGTCCAGGGTGACCGGGGGGATCCAACAGAGCCTTCGCCTCCGACCGACGGTCCTGCTCGTTCGCCCTCAGGGGAGCGGCCAGGCGGTGGTGCCGTCCAGCGTGATCTTCTGGAACTCCGCGTGCTGCGTCGACATGGCACCGTGGTTGTGGCCGAGCGGCCCCAGGGCGAAGAAGGCACGCTCCACGACGGGCAGAGAGAAACCGGCGACCTGATCCTTGGCCTGCGTGGAGGTTGCGAGGCCCCACATGTCGAAGAAGTCGCGGTAGTCCAGGCCAGTCACGAACGACATCGCCACCAGCATGAAGTCGTTGTTGCCGATGTCGCCAGCCTGCTCGAGCGTGTAGCTCGCGAAGCCGAGGCCGGTCTTGGCTGCGTCCCAGGCCTCCTGATTCGCGGTGGCGGATCGGTAGGCACGGTCGAGCAGATGGATGCGCGGCACGATGTGATAGCCGTTCTCCAGCTTGCCGTGCGACTTGGCCATCAGCATGGCCTGCATGAAGAAGGCGTAGTTGTCCTTGATGCCGCTGTCCCCTCCCGCCGACAAGATCCCCGAGAAGTAGTCGTCCATGTGGGTGGAGAAGCTGCCGGCGCGCTCACCCGCGACGTAGGCGGCCTGCAGTTGGCCGAAGATGGCGTCGTGCTCGATGCTCCAGTCGGACGTCTCACCACCGTGGTCGTCGAAGTAGGCGTTGGCAGCGTAGAACGGCGACCAGTTCGTGACCGAGTGGTTGGCGTATTGGTAGGTCTGGTGCGTCAGCTGGAAACGCCCGTTCTGCAGGCTGTGGCCCAGCTCGTGAAGATCGCCGTGCCCGATGGGACTGAACGACCAACCGGCGTCGTACGGGTTGCCCGAGCAGCCGTCGCCGCAGGTGGGCTGATCCATGTTCCCGTGCTTGACCTCGTCGAGCACGGGAATCTCGATGCCAGTCGTCGCTGCCCAATCGACGATCTCGGGAACCGAGGTGATGCCATCGCCGCGGAAGCCTGCCAGTACGTGGACGTTGTCGAACGTGTAGATTTCGATGGCTTCGGCCAGCGTCGCCGGCGTGTTCCAGCGCGCGTCTCCCATGGTCTCGGCGAACTTCTTCGCGGTGCTGTGCAGCTCGAAGGCCGGCGTGGCGACCTCGACCCAATCGTAGACGTCGCTGGCGATGCTCTTGGCGAAGGAGTCGTTGTCCGCGCTGCTCGACCAGTGGGGGTGTTGGCCGACATTCTCGAATTCGAACTCGACCTTCGCTCCGACCTGCTCGAACTCGATTTGCACGGGCCCGCCGTAGGCGCTGGTGATGGTGACGCTCTCGCCCGGTGCCAAGGGCACCGCCTGACTTCGCAGGTAGAGCGGCCGCGAGTAGCCGCCGTACGAGTCATCCTCCCAGACCTTGGTGGAACCCGAGCGTTGCGTGTTGACGAAGATGCGTGTCGTCGCCTCCGTGCCGTCCGTGCGGGTGACGGTGAGCGGCTTGCCCGGGAGTGCATAGACGCCCGTAGAGCGGAACCAGGGTCGGCTGGTGAGGGAGACCTTCACGTCATTTCCCTCGATCCGTTCCAGCTTGCGGCTGTCGAAGGAGCCTCGATCAGTCTGTGCCGGGACGAAGCGGCGCGTGTTGTAGACGGCATGGTCCGCGTACAGCGCCTCGAGGAAGCGCGCCGTGCCAGTCGTGTCCGTGCGCATGGGGTAGCGAATTTCCCCTCGGATCTGGTCTCCCAGCAGCGCCAGCAGCTTGGGGAACTCGTTGTCGCAGCCCTGGAAGATGTCGCGAGCTGCAGCGTCGTAGCCGTTCATCATCGAGCGAACGAACTCCGCACCGTCGAGAAATTGCGACTCGTAGAGGTCCTTTTGGTCCGTCTGCGCCAAGGGCAGTGAGAAGTCGTAGCTGCCGGTATCGATGTGCTCGAGCAGCTCCCGCAGGGCGAGCTGCGAGTCGTTCAGGTAGCCCAGGGTCGTGGTCGAGTCGAAAGCCGCGAGCTGCGCCTTGACCCAGTAGTTGTCGGAGAGGAAGGCGACGTCCAGCAGCTCGAACAGAGCCGTGCCCAGCTCGGTCATTCCACCATCGTGCTGAAGGTAGAGGACGGGGACCCCCTTCTCCATGGCGCGGCGCACGGACGCGACGATCTTCTCCGACGACTCGTCCGCGGTGGAAATCTGGGAGACGATCAGGAGATCGGTCCCGGCGTCGATACAGCCGTCGAGCTTCGCGCTGTCGCAGGCGTCCGCGGCGTTGATGGTGGTCTCTCCATCCATCCGGTCCTGTAGCCAAGCGCGCGTGGTCGTCTCGTCCGGGAACCAGTAGCTCTCGTCGACCTGGGCCATGGTGATGCGGAGAGCGTCGCCGCTCTGACTGCCCGTCAGCCGACGAATGGCGTTCACCATCAACTGGTCCATCTGCTCGTTGCCCTCCGTGCGGAACGGGTTCGAGCCCATCACCAGGTACGGGGTCTTGCCGCGACGACCGTAGATGGCCAGTGCTCGACCGCTCAGCGTGGCATCTCCCGATACGACGGCATTCTCGACCAGCAGCGCGGTGTTCTTGCCCAGGGTGGGGCGCATCAGCACCGCATCGTGGGAGGGATCCCAGTCGATCGAATCGAGGCTCGATTCCGAGCTCGCACCGTCCTCGTTCAGGCGGAAGAGGGCGATCAGATCGGCGTCGAAGGCAGTTCGCTGTCCC
>DATIDO010000675.1:0-10934 GCA_035456245.1 Polyangiaceae bacterium | reverse complement strand
GTCTCCGGCGCGTGCCGTTGGCTCGGCCTCGGGCCGTACCGAGCGATGCTCGGCCTGACCCATGTCCCTGTGCACGGCTTCAATCGTTCCGCCCACCCGGCTCCGCAGCTCGGCAGCGATCAACTCGGCCAACGCGACCGAGCGGTGGCGCCCGCCGGTACAGCCGATGGCGATCGTCACGTAGCTCTTTCCCTCGGCCTCGAAGCGCGGCAGGCAGAACTCCAGCAGCGGCAGCAGCCGCTCGATGAAGCCGAGCGTGTCGGGCTGCTCCATGACGTAGTTCGCCACCGGAGCATCCCTGCCCGAGAGCGGTCGCAGTTCCTCGACGAAGTAGGGGTTGGGCAAGAAGCGAACGTCGAACACCAAGTCGGCGTCGTGGGGCGACCCGAACTTGAAGCCGAAGGAGACGATGCGCGTGAGCATCTTCCCCAGCTGGTCCCGCCCGTAGATCTGCAGCACTTCGCGGCGCAGGTCGTGGACGGTCAGGTTGGTCGTGTCGAGCACGGCGCGGGCCCGAGCGCGCAGCGGGGCCAGCAGCTGTCGTTCCAGCCGAATGCCATCCAAGAGCGCGAGGACACCGGTGCGGCCGCTGGCCGTCAGAGGATGGGGGCGCCGCGTGGCGTTGAACCTTCTCGCCAGCAGCTCCTCGGAGGAGTCCAGGTAGAGGATTGATAGCTCGGTGTCGTCGCGCTGCGCGATCTCGTCGAGCACGGCGCTGGCGCCGTCCAGGTAGGAGCGCACACGCACGTCGATGCCCAGCGCAACCTTCTGCTCACCACCTCGGCGCAGCGCGTCGAGCGTGGGCTGGACCACCGGCGTCGGCAGGTTGTCGACGCAGTAGTAGCCCAGGTCCTCGAGCGCGTTGACCGCGGTCGTCTTGCCTGCCCCACTGAGCCCTGTCACCACGACCAGGTGCATCGGCGCTTCGCTCACCGCTCCTCCGGCGGCTTCGCGGGATGCGATGAGCCAGGGCGTCGCATTTCGGGCTCTGGCAGCGGCGCGACCGGGGGCGGCGCGGTGCTCTCGTTGAGGTGACGCGACAGGGGCAAGCGCGACTGAGACTCGGGCGCGATGGGCGCCAGGCTCTCCTTCTCGATGCGATCCAGGAACTCACGCGCAGGGTGATGGCCTGCGCGCCGCAACAGCTCGGCACGCGCCGCAATTTCGATGATGGAACTCATGTTGCGACCGGGCTGAATGGGCAGCCGAACGTGTCGCACCTGCACCCCGAGGATCTCCTTGTAATGATCCTCGACGCCGATGCGGTCGTACTCGGCACCTTGTGACCACAGCTCCAGATCGACCACCAGATCGATGCGCTTGCGCTCACGCACGGCGGTCACACCGTACAGGTCCTTGATGTTCAGGATGCCGAGGCCGCGCACTTCCATGTAGTGACGCAGCGGCCCCGCTGGTTCACCGAACACCATCCCCGGCGGCCGGAAGTCGCATTCGACGACGTCGTCCGCCACCAGACGGTGGCCACGCATCACGAGCTCCAGCGCGCATTCGCTCTTGCCGATGCCGCTTTGGCCGCACAGCAAGACACCGACCTCGAAGATGTCGACGAGCACGCCGTGCAGGCGAGTGCGCGGCGCCAGGTAGTCGTCGAGCAGCGTGTGCAGCGCGGTGATGGCGGCCGAAGACCTCTCCTCGACTCGCACGAGTGGAGTGGCGAGGCGATTGGCCTCGTTCAAGAAGGCCAAAGGAGGAGTGACGCCGCGGCTCACCACCACGCAGGAAGGCTGCTCACGAAAGAGATACCCTGCAGCCTGCTTCTGCTTCTCGACCGACAGCGACTCGATGTAGCTGATCTCGGTCTCACCCAAGACCTGAATGCGCGTCGGCACCAGACCGTGCAGGTGGCCCACCAAGGAGAGCCCCGACTTCTGGATGCGTGGATGCGAGACGAGGCGGCCGAGCCCTGCCCCACCTGCCAGAACGTGCACACTCAGCCCGAGACGGGGATCCTCCAGGAGCTGTCGCACGGTCACTCCGGAACGTGCTGTCCTGATTGGCTGAGCGGGAGATTTCATGTGCCGAGCGAGGAACTCTCGTGCTCCTCGATCAGCGCGTAGGCGTGCTCCGCCGAGGGACTCTCCAGCAGTCTTCGCCTCGTCTCGGGGCTACGCAAGAGCCGCGAGACCTTGGCCAGGATCTTCAGGTGCTCACTGGCGGCCCGCTTGGGCCCGACCACCCCGAACACGATGCGTACTGGGGCACCATCGATGGCATCGAACGGTACCCCCTGGGGACACAGGAGGAGCGCTGCCGTCTGGGTCGTTGCCGCGTCGAGGGCAGTGTGCGGAATGGCGACTCCGTCACCGATGCCCGTGCTCTGCAGCTGTTCGCGCTCCCAGAGCGGACCCCGCACCTCTTCGGCCGTAACGCCGAGGGTCTGGGCCAGAAGATCGGCCAAGCAGCCGAGCACGGCCGACTTGTCGCGCGTGCGGGCGCCCGTGGGGTCGACGAAGATGCGTTCTACCGAAAGAATCTCGCTGAGTCGCATGGGCCTCGAAGGTCGAAAAAAAGGGCCCGCCATAGGGCGGGCCCAAAAGCCGGAGGCGTGTTGGCCGCCGGGAGCACGGCCGCTCCGGCCGCCTTCCTATCGGTCTCCGGCTGCCAAGGCAACCGCCTCCGATTCGGGCGAAGAGTGGCGTAGATCCGTGTCCTTCCGGCGGCGCGAGCTCATGACACCCTTGGCATGCGTGATCTGGCGCTCGATCTTGTCCACGACAGCATCGATGGAAGCGTAGGTGTCGGCGCTGGTTTCCTTGGCCTCGTACCACTGTCCACCGCTCTGGACCTGAACTTCCACGCAATGTTCCAGCTTGTCGAGGGAGATGGTCACCCGTGCGGACATCGGTTGACGGAGGAACTTCTGAACGCGACCGAGCTTTTCGGTGGCGTAAGCCTTGATCGAATCCGAGGGGTCCAGATGCCGGAAGGTGATCGAAACGTTCATGAGCACTCCTTTGCAAACCACGGCATCCCAACGACACCGTGTAGAGACCAGCCCCCCGCGTGCAGCGGCACGCCAGGGCCAACAGCGTGCGGATGCACGCCAGAAACAACCGCGTGCGCCTGCACGCCAGGAACAACTGCATCGAGCCGTGTCCCCACGAAGGGACCGCTGTGATGCTCGAACCGAATGGTTCGCTCGGTGACTGCGATTCCTAGGGCCTTCCCTTTGCGGCCCCACCAGGAGTTCTCCTGGCTACTTGCCGCGGGTGGCCGAAACCGGAACCCACCAGTCAACGGAGCCAATATAGATCCACTGCTCGCCGAGTACGCGAAAATTCGGACGTCGTGATGACGATTCTGAGTCAGCTGACCCATCGTATGGGCAATGCATGAGGCGGCCGAATCATTCCCGCCTGAGCATTCCCCAGGGCGAAAACGTCATCTCTCTCGCTGATTAGGGGAGACGTCCACCCACATCGGCCGACGGGTCTAGCAAGATGGATGCCAGGCCAATGAGCTGGTTCGCGCGCCCACCAGCGTCCAAACCAGCGCTCTCCGCAGCCGTCAGAAGGCCTTTTTGCGCCGCGACGAGGCGAGGATGCCCAGCATCTCGCGATACTTCGCGACCGTTCGACGAGCGATGCGCACGCCGTCCTTGTCGGCGAGCATCTCCACGAGAGCCTGATCGCTCAACGGATGCGCCTTGTCTTCGTCTTCGATGAGCTTCTTGAGAGCCTGCTTCACGCTCTCGCTCGCGATGTCTTCGTCCGCCACGCGACGAATGCTCGAGTTGAAGAAGTACTTCAGTTCGAACAGGCCCTGCGGACAGTGAACGTACTTGTTCGTCGTCACGCGCGAGATCGTCGACTCGTGCATACCGACCGCATCGGCGATGTCGCGCAGGATCATCGGCTTCAGATGAGCGACGCCCAGCTCGAAGAACTCACGCTGCTTCTCGACGATGCACTCGGTCACTCGCAGGATCGTCTTGCGCCGCTGCTCGATGGCACGAATCAACCACTGGGCGTTGCGCAGCTTCTCGCCCACGAACTCCTTGGCTTGGGGATCGGCCAACAGCCGCTTGGTCAGTGATTCGTTGATGAACAGCCGCTGCACACCGCGATCGTTGTCGACGACGCGGAACTCTTCGCCGTCCTTGATGACGTAGACGTCCGGCGTGATGCCGATGCTGCGCTCGTCCTGGTCGATGAAATTGCGGGCCGGACGACTCTCGAAGGTCTGGATCTCGCGAACGAGGTCGTAGACCTCCTCGAGCGGCAACTTCATCGCCTTGGCGATGCCTTGGTAGTTGTGCTTCTCGAGCTTCTCGATGTGCTGCTGGATGACTTCGAAGACGTTGTCGCCTTCCTTGTAACCGGCGGCGCTGGCCTGAATCAGCAAGCATTCGCGCAGGTCGCGAGCCGCCACCCCCACCGGATCGAAGCGCTGGATGATCTCGAGCAGGAACGGAGCGTCCTCGGGGTCGAGGCCGACCTCGTTGGCCAGGTCATCGATGGTGAGATCGGGCGTTCGGGTGCCGTCCGTGCGTTCCACGCCCTCGAGGTCCAAGTAGCCGCGATCGTCCAGGTTGCCGATTACCAGCTCGGCAAAGCCGCGCTCCAGCTCCGTGAAGTCGCTCATCTGCAGCTGCCAGAGCAGGTGGTCCTGCAAGCTGCGTGCGCGCGTCAGGTTCTGCTCGATGGGCGGGAGATCGTCGAAGCCACCCGAGTTGCTCCCCGGTCCCGGCGTTTGCTGGCTCCGGTTCTCGAGGAACTTCTCCCAATCGACCTCGCGGGTGGCCTTCTCGGTGGCTCTCGCGTCGTCGCTGCGCTCGCCCTGCTCGAGGGCCCGGAGCAGCTGCTCGCCCTGCCCTTCCAGCTTGGCTTCACGGGAGCGGCCATCCGGCTCCTCCTCGGAGAGCATCGGGTTGTTGTCGAGTTCCTTGCGGACCTCGTCGATCAGCTCGAGCCGGGAGAGCTGTAGCAGCTTGATTGCCTGCTGCAGCTGGGGGGTCATCACCAGCTGTTGCGACAGTCGAAGCTGTTGTTTCAGTTCCATCCGTATCCCAACCCAACCCCTATCAGAGCCCCGCGGAGGACAACAGGCTTGACCCGAAGCTGGCCCAACTTTTGCTACAGGGGCCCGGAATCCCGGCTGGCTTGACGTCCCGCGGGGAGGGGGAAACGCTGATGACATGCTGCAGCGGGACGCCACGACGACCGGGGCCTTCCGGGTCAAGGCGTTGCTGCTGATGCTGACCGAGCGTGGGACGCCCGACTTGGCGAATCGGTTCGCCGACCGGATCGGTGGTCGTGGCCTGGTCGAGAACGAGACGCGGCTGCTGACGCGCGAGCTGTGGCTCCGCGCCGTCCGGGACTTCGCCAAGCTGTGCCCCGACTTTCAGGCGGCCGAGCTGGCCCCGTATTTGGTCCACCCCGACACGCTGGGCGCGTGGTCGCGTCCCCTGCGTGGTTCGGCGGACCCTGGTGCCGTCGTGGCCCGTCTCAACGACGCCAACGACGGCCTGCCCGGCGACGTGCAATGGATGACGGAGGCCGTCGGCCCCCAGAGCTACCGTTGCCGCGCCTACGTAGGTGATGTGTCGGCGGCCGAGCGCGAGATCGTCTCGCAGGTCCTGGCGGCGGAGCTCGCTGCCATTCCGCTCTTGTTCGGGGCTCCGCTCGGTGAGGTCGTGGATCGCGGCGACGATGGCGACGTGCGGCTGTTCACGCTCACCTGGCGGACGCCGGGGCCGCGCATGATCGCACTAGCCGGGGCGGTGGCGGCCATCTACCTGACCGCCACGGCGGTCGCGCGCCTGCTCGGTTGGGCGTGGTCTCACCTGGACGGCACCGGCTGGTGGCTGTTGTGGTTCGGGCCGGCGCTGCTGATTTTCGGCCTGGGCGTGATGCTGCGGCGTGAGGCCGAGCGCATGGCGGAGACCGACCAGCAGCGCACGCGCATCCGGGCGCTCGAGCGCGAGGCGCTGCTCAATCGCAAGCGTTCGATGGAGATCTCGCGGCCCCACGAGGAGCCGGTCATCGCCGGCCAGTATCGCGTCGGGCGGCAGCTGGGCGTGGGAGCGAACGGTGCCGTTTGGGAGGCGACGCGGCTCACCGATGGGGTGCAGGTCGCGCTCAAGCTGCTGCGCAGCGCCGTGGTCCACGACGTGCGAGCGACGGACCGCCTGCGCCGTGAGGCCGAGGCGCTGGGCTTGGCCTGGCATCCCAACGTCGTCGAGGTGCTCGACACCGGCGTGCTGTCATCGGGCGTGGGGTTCTTGGTGATGGAGCTGCTGCATGGCGAAACCTTGGCCGAGCGCCTCCACACGCAGCAGCGGCTGACACCCGAGCTGACGCGCAGGTTCGCTCTGCAAGCTGCCGACGCACTCTTTGCCGTCCATTCGGCTGGCGTGATTCACCGCGACATCAAGCCCGGTAACCTGTTCCTGGCCCGCGATGCGACGGGCGAGGAGACGCTGAAGCTGATCGACTTCGGCGTGGCGCGCATCAGCTGGGCCGAGACGCGCCTCACCCGCTCCGGCGTGCGCATCGGGACGCTGGGGTATGCCTCACCCGAGCAGGAGCAAGGCCAAGAGGTCGACGGCCGCACCGACATCTACGGGCTCGGCGTTTCCTTGCGGGAGTGCCTGACCGGGGATGCACCCGAGGCGGCGCAGCCCCTGCCGCCGCTCACTTCGGCCGACGTTCCGCCCGAGTGGAAGACGATCCTGGAGCGCATGACGGCGATCGATCCGGCGGACCGCTACGCCAGCGCGAGGGAGCTGCGCGACGCACTCGTCGCGGCCACTCCGGCGACGGTGAGCCAAGCTCCGGCTCCGCCCGCGCCGCCGGGCGCGGACGTCGCCTGAGCGTTGAGGACTTCAGCGGCTCGGATCGTCCGGCGCACTCGGTCGGAGACCTGGTGTGAGCCGAGGATCCGTCGCAATCACGTAGCTGGTCTGCGATTCGGGAAGCACCCAGGAATCCTGGATGACGAAGCCGAGCGCCACGGCGCCGCGCAGGAGAACCTGATCCGTCCCATAGACAGGGTGGAGCTGGTCGAGCTCGGCGCCGACTTGCATGTCGTGCACCCTGACGATCCAGGTGTCCACGTTCCGCGCCGAGAGCAGCCCCGCGCCGAGCCGCTTGGTGGTGTGACCGCCCGGCAACCGCGCAATGGTTGGATCGGTCACTCCGCCCAAATCCACCAGGCGAGCCTCGGTAGCCCGCCCTACCCAACCGATGTCCACCGCGGCCACCACGCGGGCACTTTTCAGTGCCGGACGAGCCAGCTCGACCCAGCGCTCACGGCGTTCCAGCACGCGGCCCGACCCCTCCCCCATCCCCAGGAGCAAAAGTAGCGCGCAAGCGAGCGCCCAGCCCGCCCCCCACCACTGCCGCGCTGGCACGCGCCTCGCTTCCGTCGGAGCGGCGCGCTCGGCCGTTCTCTCGGTCGCATGTTCTGGCGTGCGTTCTTCGGCAGGGGCTCCCGCGCAAACCGCCTCGCACACCAGCCAAGGCAACACCGGCACCCAAAGCCGGAAGAACGGCATCCAGTCGCCGCCACACAGCATCATGGCCAGCGAGTGCGCAGCCACCACCGATGCAGGACGAAGCCATCCGGCGCGGGCGCTGCGCGCCCAAATCCACGCTACCGGCCCGGCCAAGAGCAATCCACCGACGGCGTAGCGAAACCCGAGCTCGAGCGCCGGAGCTTTGGCGACCGATGACAGCGGCCAAGGCACTCCGAAGCTGGCGAGCCGGATAGCGGCCACCAGGAGCGGACCCACCAGAACGCTCGAGCCCTGCCCGATGCGGCGGCCTCGGGGGGCTCGTTCGGGCAAGAGCGCCGCCGCAGTCACCGCGGCTGGGGTCAGTTCGGGGCGCCACGCCGCAGCGAACGCCAGCGCCACGAGCGAAGGCCAGTTTGCCCATCCACTGTCGGCGCCTGCCCTGCCCCTGACCCCGAGGGCACCCCAGAGGAAGGAGCAGGCCACGACTGGGGTCTCAAGGCCCGCGCCCGCCCAGGCGTGGAGCGGCACGAGCGAAGCGAAGCCGAGCGCGGCGATGACCAGGCGAGCTGCACCTGCGCCTGCCACAGCCCCTGTGCCCGCCACGGCCCCTGCCCGCTCGCGCCCGAGTTCGAGCGCGACGCGTCCGAGGCAGCCCAACCAAGCCAGCAGTCCAAGCCCGCGTGCGGCCAAGAACGGATCGATGTGGCCCACGGCCCCGACGAGCGCCACCAGATGCGCAAAGCCGAGGGGAGTCACCGCGTCGGTCGCAGGCTCTCCCAGGTTGAAGCGCGGTCCCTCGCCGGCAGCCAAATGCTCCGCCACACGCGAGACGATCCATGCGTCGTCCACGCTGAAGCCCCACAGGAGCCAGAGCGGAACCAGAGCCAGCGAGAGCGCCGCCAACGGCAACGCCGGCTGCACGAACCCTACCCCAAGGCCAGCCCGCGTCTCTGTTCGCGCTGTTCGCGTTCCCGTCTGCCAGCCCGCCGGCGCCCCGTCCTGCTCGTTCGACGTGCGCTCGGGACGATCCACGGGCTCAAGTTTCCATGGAGCCTGCCGCTAGGGAAGGCATGGTCGCTCGCTCTCCCTTCCGCCTCCCGGCAGCCATCCAGCGCGGGCTCACCCGGCACGAACGCCTGATCGTCCGCCAGGTGAACGAAGCGCCCGACCGCCTCACCTATCTGGTCGAGCTCGAGGGCTTGCCACTGACCGGCCGCGGCCCCGAGCTCCAGAGCGCTCTCGATTCGCTCGACGCCAAGCTCATCCAAGCGGAGAAGATCGCTGGGCTGGAGCGCTTGCGACTGGAGCTGCTGGCTTTCGACCCGAAGAGCCCCCGCCGCGCCCGCAGTCGGAACTGACAGCCCCCATCCCAGGTACCCCTTCGCTAAGTGCGCGGGGTCGTTCGGGAATCGGAGCCGCCTACCAGACCGGACGGATTCCTGTCCAATCTGTGACGATCTGCGTTGAAAGTTGGGGCGTATCTTCGTGAATTTCTAGGATTCCACCTGGATGTCACCCGTACATGTCGTCTTGCGTCCTGGCCGCTCTCAGCAGGCCCACCTCGCACCTCTCGGCGCGTTGCTCGACCTCGTCGTCGATGGCGTGAACCTCACCGCGCGTGCGGGCGAGACTCAGGGGCTGACGCTGCTCGCCGAGTTGGCCCAGGCCGCAGCGGCTCTGCGCAAGGGACGTACGGCGCGGGCTACCGCGCAGCTCTGCACCGAGGGTGACACCTGGGAGCTGGGGCTCGAGGCCGACGGCGAGGACGCGCTGCTCAGCGTGTTCCGTTCGGGGCCCTGCCCCGAGGTCGCGGTCCACGAGCGCCGCGTTCGCTTGGTCGATCTCGAGGAGGCGCTCGAGGCCGCACTCACGACCGCTCTCTCCGGCAACCTGCCTGCCGGTCACCGCAGCGTGCTCGAGTCGGCCCGCAGTCAGCTGGAGCGTGGCGCCCAGCGCGCCAAGCCGCTGCCCCGCAACCTGGTCCAGGATCGCGTGCTGATCCGCACGACGTCCGGCCTGGAGATGCAGGCCAACGCCTCTTTCCGCACCGCCGAGGCACCCCAGACCGAGCACGGCGCCTCGGTGGAGCGCGCTGATCTGCATGCGCTGCTCGTGCCGGGACGCTTTCAGGTCGCGCTCGGCCGCCGCAGCATCACGGTCGCCCGCGCCCACCTGTTCTTGTTGGCCGAGCGCCTGCTCTGGCTCGCCGAGGATGCACTCGAGTCGTTTCAGGCAGCCCGTCCGCTCTTTCGTCGCCTCCAGGTGGAGGGCCTGCGCGTCGGTGTTCGCCGTGGTCCGGGTGACGGCCCCGTCGCCTTCACCGTGGCAACGACCGGCGACGCCGGTGAGAAGACGCTGACCCTGAGCGAGCTCGACACGGCTGATTTCGTCGAGGCGGTCTCGCTGTTCGCCGAGGCCCTCGGTGAGCGCTTCGTCGAGCACGACGCTCGCCAGGCTCAGAACCTGCGACTGGGTGTGCTGCGTGAGAGCGCGCGGATCCTTCGTGACCGCTTGGCCGAGCTGCGACTGGACGATGGGGTCACGAACCGCGAGCCCGACAGTTACAAGAGCTACGGCCTGCCGATCGTCACGCCCAAGAGCGAAGGGACCTGGAGCGAAGCCGGCTCGATGCGCTTCGTGCCGCGCTGGGTCGCAGCCGTGCCCCACGTCGATCTGCGCGCGACGTTCCTCTACGAGGATCGGCTGATCGTCGGCTCGGCACGCGAGGTGGCGAGCCTCATCCCCACCACCGGCGAAATCGCCTGGCGCATCCACTCGGACAAGGCCGCGACCGTCGCCACGCCGGTCGGGCTGGCGCGGCTCCACGCGGATGGTCGACTGCGCGTGCATGATCTGGCGAACGGTGAAGTCCGCTCCGTCACCCGCCTGATGCCCCGAGCTGGCGGCGGCGCTGCTGGCGCGCTGGTGAACAGCCCCGGCCTGCCCCGCATGCTGCTGGTGGCCGAAGGCGATCGCGCCATCACTGCGGTCGATCTCGCCACGGGTGACGTGCGCTGGCGTCACAAGGCAAGTCGCCCCTCGGGCTTCCGGCTGCGTCGCGCCGGGCGTCTGGTGCTGGTGTCCGGTGGTGACTCGGCTCTCTCGGCGCTCGACGTGACCACTGGTGAGGTCGTCTGGCGCGTGCGCGACCGCCTGCCTTTCAACGGCGACATCGCCGTCAGTGGCGACAGCGCCTTTGCCCTCTCGGCCAGCCCCGTGGGCGCCGCTCGCCTGCACCACATCCACCTGTGGAGCGGCGAGACCCTGTGGACGGCCTACCTGGACGAGCAGCCCGTCGCCGGTCAGGCGCCACTCTTGGCAGGTGACACAGTGACCGTGGCTACGCGCGATCGCCGCGGCGTCGGTGCCATGTCGTTCGACGTCGTCACGGGCGCTCCGCGTTGGGATCACGAGCCGGGCCTCACCGCAGCTTCGTCGGCCTGGCTGCCGCTCG
>DATIDO010000674.1:0-8738 GCA_035456245.1 Polyangiaceae bacterium | reverse complement strand
CGAGAACGAGACCACGCCGTCGGGGCCGACCGTCTGGAAGATGTCGGCGTGCGCCAAAGGAGCGGCGAGCAGGCCGACCGTGGCGAAAGCGAGGAAGCGGAGCGGCTTCATGAAGCGTTGGAGCGAGAATTCTAGCCGGTCGGTGGATGGTTCGCCAAATTCGTCCGGCCGAGCGGGCCGCAGCGCAGGAACTGCGCGGGGGAGACCGGGAAGGAAACGCTCGGCAGCCCGAAACCAATCCAGCGCGGGTGCGTAGGAGGTGCGAAGGTGATGGCGGGGGCCGGGAAGATTTTGCTCGATGAGTCGCTTTCGTCGGGAAGCAGCGGAGCGAGCTCGAACACACACAACGAACGGGAGTGACGGTATGAACACGATGGCATGGGTAGCGGCGATGGCGGTGGGGCTCACGGCGGTAGGCAACGCGGCGGCGCGACTGGATGACGACAGCGTGGGCGGGCAGCCTGCGGGCTTGTCCGGCGCCGAAAAGATGGGCTGCAGCGGCAAGGACGGCTGTGGCGGCAAGGACGGCTGCAAGGCCAAGGACGAGAAGAAGAAGAAGAGCTGATCCGGGCGGTCGGCGGGCGGGGGGCGCGACCGGGTTGAGCTTGGTCGCGCTTGCTCGTAGCGTCGTCGACGTGAGTGCAGGCAACGGCTCGAAGGCAGGGGACAAGGGTTTCAATGGGACACGCATCGTGCCCCCACCCCCCGTACCGGACGGTGTCGAGGAGGCCCGCGATGCCTGGGGTTTCGCCGACACGCGCTTCGAGGTGAAGCCGAACGGCGCCGTGGTCCTGACCGGCAATCGCTACCCGCTGTGCGAGGCGGAGCTGCCCGCGCTGATGCCCTGGTTCGCCCACAAGCTCGAGGCTCCGCTCGGCTACGACAACCAGAATCCGCCGCGCTATCCGCCCGAGGTGCCTGCGCCCCTGCCGGCCCCGGAGTTGCTTGCCGAGCTGGCCGGTCGGCTGCGCGCCGATCAGCTGAATCAGGAGGGCGTGATTCGCCTGCGCCACGGGCACGGTCACACCGGCGCAGAGATCTGGGCCATTCGCTACGGTCGTCTGCCGCGCGTGCCCGATTTGGTCGTCTACCCCGAGACGCACGACGAGGTCGTCGAGCTGGTGGCGGCTGCTCGCAAGCACGGGGCTTGCGTTGTCCCCTACGGCGGCGGGACCAACGTAACGGACGCGCTCCGCCTGCCGGTGAACGAGAAGCGCTTCGTGGTCTCCGTCGACATGCGGCGCATGAACCGCGTGCTCTGGATCGATCCCGAGAACCGCATGGCGCGCATCGAGGCTGGCGCCACGGGTCGAGACCTCACCCCGGTGCTGGCCCAGTACGGCTTCACCCTGGGACACGAGCCCGACAGCATGGAGTTCTCCACCCTCGGCGGCTGGGTGGCCACCAACGCCAGCGGCATGAAGAAGAACCGCTACGGCAACATCGGCGAGCTGGTGCTCGACGTGACGGCCGTCACCGCCCAGGGCGTGGTCGAGCGGCCGGCGGTGGCGCCGCGCGAGAGCGTGGGTGCGAACCCCAGCAATTTCATGTTCGGTAGCGAAGGCAACTACGGCATCGTCACCAGCGCGGTGGTGAAGCTCTCGCCGTTGCCCGAGGTGCAGCGCTACGGCAGCGTGCTCTTTCCGGACATCGAACGCGGCTTGGCCTTCCTCTACGAGCTGCAGCAGTCGGGCGCGGTGCCGGCCAGCGTGCGCGTGATGGACAACACGCAGTTCCATTTCGGCCAGGCGCTCAAGCCGGCCTCCCACGGGCCGCTGGCCAAGCTGAAGAGCGCAGCCGAGAAGCTCGTGGTGACCAAGGTCAAAGGCTACGACCCGATGAAGATGGTCGTGGCGACGGTGGTCTTCGAGGGCAGCGCCGACGAGGTCGCCTTCCAAGAGGACACGCTCTATCGCATCGCCGAGAGCCATGGCGGGATGAAGGCCGGCGCCACGAACGGTGAGCGCGGCTACCAGCTGACCTTTGGCATTGCCTACATCCGCGATCTGACCTTCTCCCATTGGGCCATCGCCGAAAGCTTCGAGACCAGCGTGCCCTGGAGCCGCGCGCTCGAGGTCTATCGCCGCGTGGAAGCACGGGTGAAGAAAGAGCATGCGGCGCGGGGGCTCCCAGGCAAGGTGTTCTTCACCGGCCGTATCTCCCAGATCTACGCGACCGGCGTGTGCCTCTATTTCTACCTTGGCTTCTACGCCAAGGGCGTGGCCGATCCGATCCGCAGCTACGCGGAGCTGGAGCATGCGGCCCGCGAGGAAATCTTGGCGGCCGGAGGCTCGCTCTCCCACCACCACGGCGTCGGCAAGATCCGGCAGGACTTCCTGCCCGAGATTTACTCCGAGGGCTCGTTGTCGTTCGCGCGTGAGGTGAAGCGGGCGGTCGATCCGGAGAACCTGTTCGGGGCCGCCAACCACGGCGTGCTCGGACAGATCCAGCTCGAAGAGTGAAGGCGGTTTGCCGTGGGGCGCGCCAGCGCTCTCCGGGAAGGGGGACTTTGGTGACCAACGTGAACGTGGCGAGGGGCTTTCGATGGGAGCGCGGTGCCGGGTGCTTGGCGGGGGCGCTTGCCGCGCTGAGCTGGGGAGCGCAGGCGCACGCAGCCGAAGTATCGGCAGCTGCTTCCGCCTCCACCGCTCCTACCTCGGCAGCGCCAGCCTCGGCAGCGCCAGCCGAGCCGGCCGCAGCCTCGGCAGCGCCAGCCGAGCCGGCGCCAGCCGAGCCGGCGCCAACTCAGCCCGCTCAGACGGAGCCGGCGCCAGCTCAGCCCACGCCTACGGAGCCAGCCTCCGCCGAGCCGGCACCGGCGGAAGCGTTGCCCGCCGATGATGCGGCCGAACAGGAACCGGAGAAGGACTCTTGGGGCACCGTCGGCTTCCGTGCCTTCGGCGGCGTGCTGGCCGCCGAGGGTAGTAGCTACGGGCTTTTGGGCGCGGGCTTCCTCATGGGTGTGCCCGTTTGGCGCAGCCTGGAGCTGGAGGGTTCCGTCGCCTGGGCGGGGCGCTTCGACTCGGGCGGCTTCGTCGTGACCGAACTCATGGCCAAGTGGGTCTTCGAGACGGACGGAAAGCTCGCGCCTCACGTGACGCTCGGGCCTCTGCTCTCCGTCGACATCGATCGCGAGGCGACTTTCGCGGGCGGCCTCGTCGCCGGCGGTGGTGCCAGCTGGTGGCTCGACCGACGTTGGGGTCTGGTGGCCGACGTGAATTACCGCCTCCTGGCGGGCAGCGTGGTCGAGCACGTCGTGACGGGCGCCCTGGGCGTCTCCTACCGCTTCTGAACCCACAATTGGGCCACCTCGCGGCGAGTTGCGCGTTGCGAGGTGGGGCGGGACAATCCTGATCAGGGTCGCGGGCGCGGGGCTCGACGCCCGGAGGGAGCGAACATGTTGGAGCGTCTCGAGGGTCTTCCGGCAGGGATCGTGGGCATCAAGGCCAGCGGCATCGTCCACAAGGACGAGTACGAGCGTGAGCTCGAGCCATTGTTCGCCGCCGCCAAGAAGGAGGGCCGGCGTTTCAAGCTGCTCTACCAGTTGGCGCCGGGCTTCGAGGCGATCACGCCCGCGGCCGCCATGAGCGACGGCAAGATGGGGCTGCGTCACGTCAAGCAGCTCGAGGCGTGCGCCGTGGTCAGCGACATGAGCTGGCTCACCGGCGCGCTCGAGTTGACTCGTTTCCTCATCCCCTGTCCGGTTCGTTCGTTCTCCAACGCCTCATTCGGTGAGGCGGTCTCGTGGCTCTCCTCGGTTGCCGGTACGCCGCGCGCCTCTCATCGGCTACTGGCCGAGCAGGGCGTGATCGTGCTCGACGTGCGTGAGGCGCTGGACAGCAACGACTTCGAGGCGCTGGCGGACGCCATGGATGCTTGGATCGCCGAGCATGGGCAGCTGAACGGTCTGGTCGTGCACGCTCAGCGCTTTCCTGGTTGGGAGAACATCTCGGCGCTGTTCGGTCATTTGCGCTTCGTCCGTGATCACCACGACAAGATCCGCCGCGTCGCCTTGGCCACCGACGAGCCCGCCGCCGGAATCGCGTCCGTCGTAGCGGAGCTGTTCGTGCACGCTCGCGTCTACGCGTTCCCCTTCGAGTCGCTGGAAGCGGCCGTCGAGTGGGCGGGGGCTCCGAGCGCGCCCTGATTCACGGAAGGGCAGGACCCGCACTGCGCTGCACCGCTCGGTCGCTCCGCGCGGTCGCTTCGCGCGGTCGCTTCGCGCGGGCGCTCGGCGCGGAGCGTGATAGAGCCAGCTCGTGACGATTCCGCTTTCGGTTCTCGATCTCGCTCCCATCGGCGAAGGCAGCACGATCGCCCAATCTTTCGCTCAATCGTGCGCCCTCGCCCAGCTGTGCGAGCGCCTGGGCTTTCGACGTTTCTGGCTGGCCGAGCACCACGGCATGCCCGGTGTGGCCAGCGCAGCGACAGCCATCTTGATCGGCCACGTCGCTTCTCACACCACGAGCATCCGCGTCGGCGCTGGCGGCGTCATGCTGCCGAACCACTCGCCGCTGGTGATTGCCGAGCAGTTCGGCACGCTGGAGACGCTCTATCCGGGCCGTATCGATCTGGGCCTGGGCCGCGCGCCCGGTACGGATCAGCTGACGTCGCACGCGCTGCGCCGCCGCTCCAGCATGAGCCCCGATGACTTCCCCGAGGACGTCGTGGAGCTGCGCGACTACTTGGACGAGCCCCACGCCGACCAGCTGGTGCGCGCGGTCCCCGGCGCCGGCCTGCGGGTCCCTCTCTGGATCCTCGGCTCCAGCCTGTTCGGGGCTCAGGTAGCCGCGGCGTTGGGCCTGCCGTTCGCCTTTGCCTCACACTTCGCGCCGGCGCAGCTGATGGAGGCGCTCGAACTCTACCGCTCTCGCTTCCGCCCCTCCGAACAGCTCGACCGGCCCTACGTCATGCTGGGCTACAACGTGTTCGCCGCGGATTCGGACGAAGAAGGCCAGCTCCTGGCGACCACGATGCAGCAGGCCTTCGTCCAACTGCGCAGTGGGAGGCCGACGGCACTCCGGCCACCGGTACCTGGCTACTACGAGAGTTTGGGCTCGAGCGACCGCGCGCTGCTGCAGAGCATGTTGTCGTGCGCGGCCATCGGCTCGGCAGCGACGGTCGAGCAGCGGGTGAAGGAGTTCATCGCGCGGACACGCCCCGACGAGCTGATCGTCGCCTCGATGATTCACGATCCACGGGCGCGCCTGCGCTCCTACGAGATCCTGGCCCAGGCGATGGGCCTCCCGGCAGCAGGGTGAACAGCGGCAGGGAGTGCGGCGTTGGAAGAAGCGCGGCGTCGATCAGAAGGGCGGTGGGACGAGCGCCTGCGCCCGACGAACGCTGGACGGACGACGGCGCAAAGTTTGCCTGTCAGCGCCCGTCGCTCCGAATCGGACATGGGGCGGGTCGAATGGCGCCGCGCCAATTCGGGCCGATACCGGTATCTTGGGGGGGATGAAGCACGTCCTCACGGCAGCTCTACTCGCGATGCTCCCTCTGGCCTGTTCCAGCTCGTCCACGGACGCGGGGGATGGCGGTTTGGGCGGCGCCTCCACGGGGGGAGCGAGCGGCGTCGGTGGCACCTCTGGGAGCGGTGGAGTCGCAGCGACCGGTGGTGGTGACGCGACGGGCGGTGGCTCCAGCGCAGACTACCCAGCGCTCGAGGAGTGCCCGACGGCTTCGCTCGATCGGCTGCAGAAGTGGTGGGGTACCGCCGAGGGGCCGACAATCCCGGGGGCCGATCAGAGCCTCTTGGTATCGGCAGGCGCGGGCTACGAGGCTCGAGTCGAGTTCGCTTCCGCGCCGAATTGGCACGTGGCACCCGTTTGGATTGCGAACGAGTACGCGGGGGTGGACGTGAGCGCCTCGACCGAGCTGCGCATCGTCTACAGCGCGACGAGTGATCTGTGGGTTCAGCTGCGGCCCGAGTCGACCTACAGCGGCGGCGACAAGTGGCACCACTTGCTGCCCTCGACCGGCGGGTCCGACAGCGAGATCGTGATCCCACTCGATGCAGCGAGCTGGACGGAGAAATTCGGCACGCCCCCGGCTACGGTGGAGCAGACGTTGACCGAGCTGCTGGCGCTCGTCTTCGTCGGCAACACCAACAATGTGTTCGTGGTGAAGAGCCTGCGGATTCGGGGTTACGAACCGCCCTGTCTGTGAGGAAGGCTCTCGACGAGTCGAAGGCTCTGTCGGTGGTCGTGCGGTCCCAACTCGGGCCGGGGCCCGAGAAATAAGCAGAGCGGGCCGGGGCCCGAGAAGTGAGCAGACTCGGGCCGGGGTCCCGAGATCGAGCTGCCGACACGAACGTTGGTTGTCGTGATCAAATCTCGGAGGCCGCTGCATGAAGTGGCGTCGACCAGGAGTCGACGAAGGACCACATCATGCAATTCCGACTCAGCTGTGCCTTTCCAGTCCTGTTCCTTCTCTCCGTGGTCGCGTGCGGCGACGGCACCATGGGCGATGAGGACGATTCCTTCGGCAGTGGTGGTGCGACCGCGAGCGGCGGCAGCACGAGCGGTATCGGCGGCCTTCCTGCCAGCGGTGGTGCCGCTCTAGGCACGGGCGGTTCGACTCCGGCCGCTCCTGTCGATTGCTCGGCGATCTCGGCGCACGACGGTTGGGAGCTCTGCAGCTCGACGCCCGACAGCTGCCAAGCGGTGTTCACGGACGGCGCGGGGTGCGACGAGGTTTGCGCTGCTGTGGGGCTCGTTTGCGAACAGGTGCAGGAAAACCTCGAGGACAGCTGCGCTCCCGACGAGGCGCGCACGCCGCTCGGCTGCGACGTACCGAGTGGTCACGGCTCCGATCACTGCATTTGCGGTCGCAATCCGAACGCTCCGGCCACGGGCGGTGCGGCGGGCACTGGCGGCGCATCGGGAACCGGCGGCTCGGTCTCGACTGGCGGTTCGGTTTCGACTGGCGGCTCGGTGTCGACTGGCGGCTCGGTTTCGACTGGCGGCTCGGTTTCGACTGGTGGCTCTCCCGGTACGGGCGGTTCCAGCGGCTCCTGCGATGTTCCGCCTGCGGCGAGCCCGCTGGTGGGTTGGGCGGCAGTGAGCGGCAAGGGAACCACCACGACCACGGGCGGTGGCAACGCCACGCCGCAGGTCGTGACGACGGTCGCAGCGCTGAAGAGCGCGGTCTCCGGCACCTCGCCTGCGGTCATCTACGTGAAGGGCAAGCTGGCCGCGGACAAGATCACGATCGGCTCGAACAAGACGATCGTGGGCTTGTGTGACGCGGAAGTGCACGGCGCACTCAGCCTGTCGGGCTCGGTCAACGTGATCGTCCGCAACCTGACCATCGTCGGCTTCGGCGAGGGTAACTGCAGCAAGGATCCCGACTACGACTCGGGGGTCGGTTGCTCGTCCGGCAACGACGCCGTCTGGATTCAGAAGAACGCCCACCACGTCTGGTTCGATCACTGCGAGGTGCGCGACGGCACCGATGGCAACCTCGACATCACCAATGGTGCGGATTTCGTGACCGTCTCCTGGACTCGGTTCACCTACACGGCGCGTACCGACAGTCAGGGCAACGACTCGACGGGCGCCGCTGGACATCGCTACTCGAACCTGATTGGTGGCACGGACAGCCCCAGCACCTACGACGATGCCAACTCGCTCAACGTCACTTGGCATCACAATCAGTGGGCAGACGGAGTCGTGGAGCGCATGCCGCGCATTCGCTTCGGCCGCAACCACCTGTTCAACAACCTGTTCGACTCCAACACCGCGAACTACTGCATTCGTGCTGGCCGCAACGCCCGGGTGTTGATCCAGAACAACTACTTCGACGGTGTCGACAACCCCCACGAGTTCAACAACTCGACCGATCAGGGGACGGCCTACATCTCGGCGAGCGGCAATACCTACAGCGGCACGAGCGGCGATCAGGTCACCGGTGGCGGCGGAACGGCGTGGACCACGCCGAGCTATTCGTTCACGCTCGAGACCGCAGCGGCGGCGCGAACGTCGGTGCTGGCAGGCGTCGGTCCGCAGTAAGTCCCGCTGGGTCGAGGCCGGGCCGAGCCGGGTCGAGGCTGGGTCGAGGCGGTCGACGGCCGGGAGCGAGCCGCGTCAGGGTCCCTGACGCGGCTCCGTCGATTTCGGCGGTGGTGTTGGTTCGGTCGGGCGCTAGATGGGGCGCGGTCGGAGCCAAGCGGAGGCGCATGCGCGAATGCAGGTGGTTCGCGCCGGCGCTGAAGTCGACACGAGCGACAGAGAAATCGATGGGCACGGGCGAATTTCGTTGACTGGAAATTCGTGTACGCGCGCTCGGTGGCGCGCGCTTGGCTGATTCTTGGTGGTTGTGGGGCGTGGCTGACGCGCTGGCGCGTTCTGGCCGCGCGCAGATCATTTTCGTCGGACGGGTGTGCGTTTGCCTCCTGGCGAGGCGCTGAGAGGGTCGAAATTTCGAGGTGTAGAGTGTCGGCATGGGCTCTCTCGCATGCAATCACGGACGACGAACTGGTGGATGGGCTGCGCGCTCTCGAGACGGAGCAGCGTCGCACGATGGCAGCGATCATCGAACATCTCGTCGAGACGGGACGGCGACAACTGCATCTGCGCTTGGGGTATGCGTCGCTCTACGAGTACTGCCTGAAGGTCCTGCGGCTCAGCGAAGACGAGGCCTACCGACGCATGACGTGCTCTCGTTTGGCGGCGCGGCAGCCTGAAATCATCGAGAAGCTGGCGCGCGGGGAGCTGAGTTTGACCACGGTGACCACG